>JAAZDE010000027.1 GCA_012512925.1 Desulfuromonadaceae bacterium | reverse complement strand
GGCGACAACGTGAGTGTCGTCATCAACCTGATCACGCCGATCGCCATGGACAAGGAGCTTCGTTTTGCGATCCGTGAAGGGGGCCGCACCGTGGGTGCCGGCGTCGTCGCGGAAATTATCGAGTAACGGTTCATTTATATAAAGGGAAAACCCATGCGGGATATCATCACCCTCGCGTGCACCGAATGCAAACAGCGGAACTATACGACAACAAAAAACAAAAAGACGAAGCCGGACAAGCTGTCTTTCAGCAAGTATTGCCGTTTCTGCCGCAAACACTCGGTGCATAAGGAAACCAAGTAAGCCAAATAGTTTTTGTTTCATACTTTCTTTTAGTTTGTCTTGGATGCAGGCCAGTAGCTCAATTTGGCAGAGCACCGGTCTCCAAAACCGGGGGCTGGGGGTTCGAGTCCCTTCTGGCCTGCCATTTTTTTGCGGGAAAGCAGAATGGGGCAAGGCGTGTTTGAAAAAACGACAGACTTTTTCGGCCAGGTCAAGAGCGAGCTGAAGAAGGTTACATGGCCCAGCAAGAAGGAGACTCTGGCCTCCACCAGAGTGGTCATTCTCCTCGTGCTGTTTGTCGCCCTTTTCCTGTGGCTGGTCGATTATGGTCTGTCGGCTGCAATCCGGCTACTTCTGAGATAGCTGAGGAAGGTTTTCCCATGGCCATGAAGTGGTACGGCGTTCATACCTATTCGGGATATGAAAACAGGGTCAAGCTCAACCTGGAAGAGCGCATCCGCTCCCTAGGGATGCAGGAGTTCTTTGGCGACATACTGATTCCCTCGGAGACGGTGATTGAACTGAAAAAGGGGGAAAGGAAGACCTCGACCCGGAAGTTTTTCCCCGGGTATATCCTGGTCCAGATGGAGTTGAACAACGAAACCTGGCATGTCGTAAAGAATATTCCCAAAGTGACCGGCTTCGTTGGCGGCGGTATCCAGCCGACCCCCATTACCGAAGATGAGGTTCAGAAGATCACCTCGCGAATCGCCGAAGGAGTCGAAAAACCGAAACCCAAGGTCGAGTTTGAGGTGGGGGAAACCGTTCGCGTCGTCGAGGGGCCCTTCGTCAATTTCACCGGCGTGGTCGAGGATGTCAAACCCGAAAAGGGAAAGTTGAAGGTTATGGTCAGTATCTTCGGCCGGGTTTCGCCGGTTGAACTGGAGTTCATACAGGTTGAGAAGATTAACTGATCCGGTTTGGAATAAGATGGCTACAAGGCAACAATACCAGGGCAAGGAGTAGCAGATGGCCAAGAAGATAATCGGTTCAATCAAACTGCAGATACCGGCGGGGAAGGCTAATCCATCGCCTCCGGTCGGGCCCGCACTGGGTCAGCATGGGGTCAACATCATGGAGTTCTGCAAGACCTTCAATGCCAAGACACAGGGGCAGGAAGGCATGATCACTCCGGTGGTTATCACTGTCTATGCGGACAGGTCGTTTACCTTTATAACCAAGACCCCTCCTGCCGCCGTTTTGCTGCTCAAGGCGGCGAAGCTGGAAAAAGGCTCCGGGGAACCCAACCGTAACAAGGTGGGAAAGGTGACCATGGCCCAGGTGGAGGAAATAGCCCGGCTCAAGATGCCCGACCTGAATGCCGTCGACATCGAAGGGGCTACCCGGACCATTGCCGGTACCGCTCGCAGCATGGGTTTGGTTGTTGAGTAAGCAGCATTTTTTTTTCGGAGTGGAAGATGCTCAAGTCCAGAAAGCATAAAGAGGCAAAATCCAAGATTGACAGAACCGCCCTCTATCCGGTGGAAACGGCGATCGATCTGGTCAAAGAGATCAAATACGCCAATTTCGATGAAACCGTTGAAATCGTCGTGCGTCTCGGTGTCGATCCGCGCAAGGCTGACCAGATGGTCCGTGGTGCTGTTGTGCTGCCCAAAGGCCTCGGCAAACAGGTTCGCGTGCTGGTTTTCGCCAAAGGCGAAAAGGCCCAGGAGGCTTCCGAAGCGGGAGCCGACTTTGTTGGCGGCGATGATCTGGTCGAAAAGATCAAAGAAGGGTGGTATGATTTCGATGCCGCCATCGCTACTCCCGATATGATGGGTGTGGTCGGTAAGATCGGCAAACTTCTCGGCCCCCGTGGATTGATGCCCAACCCGAAAGTGGGAACGGTGACCTTTGAGGTTGGCAAGGCCGTGCGTGAGGCCAAATCGGGCAAGGTGGAATACCGGGCGGAAAAAACGGGTATTGTCCATGCTCCGGTAGGCAAGGTCTCTTTTCCGGGCGACCACCTAAAAGAGAATATCCTGGCGCTTCTGGAAGCCCTGGTCAAGGCCAAGCCTTCCACTTCCAAGGGCACCTACATGAAGAAGATTTTTCTCTGCTCCACCATGGGCCCCGGGATTCCAGTGGATGTTCTGGCGCTGCAGACCCTGGTCAAATAAAGCAGAGAATTCAGCAGAGTTTTAATCTTTTCATTCTGCGGCCCGTGACTTTGGGAAAGGGTCGCAGGGAGTTATCTCGGGTGATAGAAGCATCCTTGGTCAAAGAAAGCAGGGACATCGGTGAACGGTGTTTAAAAATCCCCTGCCGAGACTCATGGTGGATGTGCAGTCTTGCCTGCCTTCCTTGGGAATTGCTTTGGCTGGGGGCGGGGGGTTTCCCCTCCGCAAATTTGTCAAGAAAGGAGGACAGGCGTTGAATAAAAATCAGAAACAGGAACAGGTCCAACGGTTCGGAGACAAATTGAGCGCCGCCACGTCGGCTTTTTTGGTCGATTATCGCGGTCTGAAGGTCGAAGAAGTCAATGTTCTGCGGGGCAAGTTGCGCGAAGTCGGGGTTGAATACCGGGTCGGCAAAAACACACTGCTGAAGCGGGCCGTCCAGAATACGGCTATGGAACCTCTCGAGCCATTTCTGGAAGGGCCTACGGCGATCGCCATAGTTGACGGCGAGCCGGTGGCCGCGGCCAAGGTTCTTGCCGAATACGCCAAGGAAAAAAAGAGTTTCGATCTTAAGGTGGCTTGCGTCGACGGGCGTATTTTAATTCCCGCTGAAATTGAGAGGCTGTCGCAATTGCCGAGTCGCGAGGTGCTGCTGGCCAAGCTGCTCGGGACGCTTAATGCTCCGACGTCCAACTTCGTCGGTGTGCTGGCGGCGATCCCTGGATCACTGGTGCGGGTTTTGGCCGCAATCCGTGACCAGAAGCAGGACAACTGACCCAAACAACCCAAAATGATCTGTATATAACGGAGGTTTAATCCATGTCTGGAATTACCAAGGAACAGGTAGTAGAATTTATCGAAAAGATGACCGTTCTCGAACTTGCCGACCTGGTCAAGGAACTTGAAGACAAATTCGGAGTCTCCGCCGCCGCTCCCGTAGCCGTGGCCGCCGCCGCTCCTGCAGCAGCCGAAGCCGCAGTTGAGGAAAAGGATGAATTTGATGTTGTTCTCAAGGCCGCCGGTGACAAGAAGATCAACGTCATCAAGGTGGTTCGCGCCGTTACCGGCCTTGGCCTCAAAGAAGCCAAGGATCTCGTGGATGGGGCTCCCCAGACCGTCAAAGAAGCCATGCCCAAAGCCGAAGCCGAGGAACTCAAGAAACAACTCGAGGAAGCCGGCGCTGCGGTTGAACTTAAATAGTCCTATCTGCCACAAGCCATACTGTAGCCAAGGTCGCTTTTTGCGGCCTTGGCTATTCTGCTTTCCTTGTTTCCACTAAAAAGGAGAAAACATGGCTTATTCGATTGCGAATAACCAACTGTTTCGGAAGCACTTCGCTGAAATCAACAAAATCATCGACATTCCCAACCTGATCGATATCCAGAAAAATTCCTATAAACGTTTTCTTCAGGCCGATGTCCCTCCTTCGGAGAGAAAGTTGATTGGTCTGGAAGCTGTTTTTCGGTCCGTTTTTCCCATCACCGACTTCAGCGGAACCTGCTCTCTGGAATATGTTTCTTATTCGCTTGGGTCCCCGAAGTATGACGTCGGCGAATGTCATCAGCGGGGTATGACCTTTGCTTCCCCCATGAAGGTCCGGGTTCGTCTGGTGTCGTGGGACGTGGAGGCTGCCACCGGCGTGCAGTCAATCCGCGACATCAAGGAACAGGAGGTCTACTTCGGCGAACTGCCGCTGATGACCGAAAATGGAACCTTTATCATCAACGGCACCGAACGGGTCATCGTCAGTCAGTTGCACCGTTCCCCCGGAGTCTTTTTCGACAACGACAAAGGCAAGACCCATTCCAGCGGCAAAATTCTGTTCAATGCCAGGGTGATCCCGTATCGGGGATCTTGGCTGGACTTCGATTTTGACCACAAGGATATTCTCTTTGTCCGTATCGACCGGCGGCGCAAGCTGCCGGCCACCGTGCTTCTCAAGGCCCTTGGCTATACCACCGAAGAATTGCTCAACTATTATTATAAAACCGAAGAGATTCTGATCGACGGCGAGGGTTTCAAGAAAAAGGTCAATCCCGCCCTCCTCCTTCTGCAGAAAGCGGCCACTGATATTGTCGCTCCCGATGGCGAGGTGCTGGTCAAGGCCAACCGGAAATTCACCCGCGCCGCTATCCGCAAACTTGAGGAAAGGGGCATTGAAAGCATTTCCATCGGGCTTGAAGATATTGTGGGACGAATCGCCTCCATTGATGTGGTCGATGAAGCCACCGGCGAGGTGCTGCTCGAGTGTAACGAAGAAATTACCAAAGAGAAACTGGCGGAGCTTCAGGCACGGGGGATCCCAACTCTCAAGGTGCTTTTTATCGACAATCTCAATGTCGGTCCCTTTCTGCGTGATACACTGCTTCTCGACCGGATCGAATCTCCCCAGGATGCTATTATCGAAATCTATCGTCGTCTGCGTCCCGGTGATCCGCCGACGGTCAAAAGTGCCACCGCCCTTTTCGAAAATCTCTTCTTCAATGCCGAACGCTACGATCTGTCGGCGGTGGGAAGAATCAAGTTAAATTATAAATTGGGGCTGAACGTTCCCATTGAAACCACCACCTTGACCAAGGAAGACATCCTTGAGGTGGTTCGTTATCTGATCGATCTGCGCAACGGGACGCGAGGCAGCATCGACGATATCGACCATTTGGGCAATCGTCGTGTCCGGGCTGTCGGTGAACTGCTGGAGAATCAGTATCGTGTCGGTCTGGTGCGGATGGAGCGCGCCATCAAAGAGCGGATGAGCATATCGGAGGTGGGCAGCCTCATGCCCCACGACCTGATCAACTCGAAGCCGGTATCGGCGGTGGTCAAGGAATTCTTCGGTTCCTCGCAGCTTTCCCAGTTCATGGATCAGACCAATCCCCTTTCCGAGGTGACCCACAAGCGCCGTCTTTCGGCCCTTGGCCCCGGTGGTCTGACCAGGGAGCGGGCCGGTTTCGAGGTGCGCGACGTCCATCCCACCCACTACGGCCGGGTTTGTCCCATCGAGACCCCGGAGGGTCCCAATATCGGTCTGATCGCCTCGCTTTCCACCTATGCGCGAATCAACGAATACGGTTTTGTGGAAACGCCCTACCGGCTGGTCCGCGATGGCAAGGTGACCAATGACATCAAATATTTTTCGGCGCTCGAAGAGGAGGGTCACGCCATCGCCCAGGCCAATGCCGTTCTCGATGAGGAAGGGCGTTTCACCAGTGAATTTGTCAACGCCCGCAAGAATGGCGAGTTCATGCTGGTGCTGCGTGACGAGATCGAGCTGATGGACGTTTCTCCGAAGCAGCTGGTTTCGGTGGCCGCCTCGCTGATTCCATTTCTGGAGAACGACGACGCCAACCGTGCCTTGATGGGCTCCAACATGCAACGACAGGCCGTTCCTTTGCTGCGTACCGACGCCCCCCTGGTGGGGACCGGCATGGAAAGCATCGTGGCCCATGATTCCGGCGCGGCGGTGGTTTGCCGTTACAGCGGCGTAGTGGAAAGTGTCGATTCCTCCCGCATCGTCGTCAAGATCGACGAAGGTGAAATCGATGAAACCGGAACCGGCGTTGATATCTATCGGCTGATCAAGTTTGCCCGCTCCAACCAGAACACCTGTCTGAACCAGAAGCCGATCGTTCAGGTCGGGGAACGGGTGGAAAGAGGACAGATCATCGCTGACGGGCCCTCCACCCAATGGGGGGAACTGGCCCTGGGACAGAACGTCCTGGTCGCCTTCATGCCATGGGGCGGTTACAACTTCGAGGACTCGATACTGATTTCCGAAAAGCTGGTGAGAGAGGATCGCTACACATCGATCCATATCGAGGAATTCGAGTGCGTGGCCCGCGACACCAAACTCGGCAAAGAGGAAATCACCAACGATATTCCAAACCTGGGTGAAGACACCCTGCGCAACCTGGACGACAGCGGCATTATCCGCATCGGTGCCGAGGTCAAGCCGGGAGACATTCTTGTCGGCAAAATCACCCCCAAGGGAGAAACCCAACTTTCTCCGGAAGAGAAACTGCTGCGGGCCATCTTCGGTGAAAAGGCAGGGGATGTTCGCGATACCTCTCTACGCGTGCCGCCGGGGGTCGAGGGGGTGGTGATCGGCGCTCGTGTTTTCTCTCGCAAGGGGGCCGACAAGGACAGCCGCACCGAGGATATCGAACGGGCCGAAATTGAGAAGCTGTTGAAGGATCAGGATGATGAAACCCGGATCATCCGCGAATCGGCCAGGAAAAAGCTGAGGCCGATGCTTCTTGGCCGTGTGGCGGCTTCCCCCCTCCATGACGCCCGCGGCGAGGTCTTCCTCGAGCAGGGCATGGAGCTTACTGTGGCCTTGCTTGACCGCATTCCTTTCAAGCGCTGGTCGGAGATTTCCCTGACCGACGCCCCCGAGGTCGAGGAAAAGGTCGGGCAGATCATGAGCCGCCTTCAGGATCGTGAAGAGTTGATCAAAGGGGTTTTTGAGGACAAGATCGAAAAGCTGAAAAACGGCGATGATCTTCTGCCCGGCGTGATCAAGATGGTGAAGGTCTACGTCGCCATCAAAAGAAAGCTTTCGGTCGGGGACAAGATGGCCGGACGGCATGGCAACAAGGGGGTCCTGTCGCGGATTCTCCCTGAAGAAGATATGCCCTATATGGAGGATGGCACGCCTGTCGAAATTGTTCTTAACCCTCTGGGGGTCCCTTCCCGTATGAACGTCGGGCAGATACTGGAGACCCACCTCGGCCTGGCCGCCCATGGGCTCGGTCAGCAGATCCAGAAGCTCATCGATGCCTGTTCCCCTGCGGAAGCGTTGCGCGAGAAGCTCAAAGAGGTTTACGATCAGAACTCCGAAATCAACTCCTTTCTCGATTCCCTTTCCGAAGCCGAGATCGAAACTCTGGCCAAGCGGTTGGGTATGGGCATTCCCATGGCGACGCCGGTTTTTGAAGGAGTGAGTGAAAGCCAGATCAAACAGGAGATGGCTCGTTCCGGCCTGGCAACCTCTGGACAGATGACCCTGTATGACGGCAAAACCGGGGAGCATTTCAAAGAGAAAGTCACCGTCGGTGTCATGTATATGCTGAAACTCCACCATCTTGTCGATGACAAGATTCATGCCCGCAGTATCGGCCCCTACAGTCTGGTCACCCAGCAGCCTTTGGGGGGCAAGGCCCAGTTCGGCGGCCAGCGACTCGGTGAGATGGAGGTCTGGGCGATGGAGGCCTACGGCGCCGCCCATGCCCTTCAGGAGTTTCTGACGGTCAAGTCGGACGACGTGGCCGGACGAACCCGGATGTACGAGTCGATTGTCAAAGGGAAGCATACCCTGGAAGCCGGGCTGCCCGAGTCCTTCAATGTCCTGATCAAGGAGCTGCAGTCTTTGTGTCTTGAGGTCGAGCTGCTTGAAGAAGAGGAATAACAGCCTCATATAAAACAGGAGAATGAACTTTGGAAGACATTTACAGTCTTTTTGAACAACCCAAGGACCCCTTGAGTTTTAATTCAATCCGCCTTTCCCTGGCTTCGCCCGAGAAGATCCGTGAACGTTCCTTCGGCGAGGTGAAAAAGCCCGAAACCATCAACTACCGGACATTTAAACCGGAACGGGATGGGCTTTTCTGTGCCAAGATCTTTGGCCCCACCAAGGACTACGAGTGTAATTGCGGAAAATACAAACGGATGAAACATCGTGGCATCGTATGCGAAAAATGCGGTGTCGAGGTGATTCCGAGCAAAGTGCGCCGTGAGCGTCTCGGCCATATCGACCTGGCCTGCCCGGTGGCTCACATCTGGTTTCTCAAATCCCTCCCCTCAAGAATCGCCACTCTTCTCGACATGACCCTGAAAGAGTTGGAGAAAATTCTTTATTTCGAGAGTTATGTGGTGCTGGACAAAGGATCGGCGCCACTGGAGAATAACCAGGTCATTGGCAACGACAAATATGAGGAGCTGGTCAGCGAATATTCCAACCAGTTCCGGGTGGGGATGGGGGCCGAGGGTATTCGCGAATTGCTGATCAAAATCGATCTTGACCAGCTTTCGGAATCACTGCGTCTCGAGATGATGGAAGCCGCCAGCGACGCCAAGCGCAAGAAGGTGGCCAAGAGGCTCAAGGTTGTCAAAGCCTTTCGGGAAAGCGGCAATCGCCCGGAGTGGATGATTCTCGAGGCGATTCCGGTGCTGCCACCCGAACTCCGTCCCTTGGTTCCGCTTGACGGCGGCCGGTTCGCCACCTCCGATCTGAACGATCTCTACCGCCGGGTCATCAACCGCAATAACCGTTTGAAACGGCTTCTGGAACTGCGCGCGCCGGAGGTTATCATCCGCAACGAGAAGCGGATGCTGCAGGAGGCGGTGGATGCCCTGTTTGATAACGGCAGGCGTGGACGCGCCATCACCGGTCCCAACAAGCGTCCCCTGAAATCCCTTTCCGATATGCTCAAGGGGAAGGGGGGGCGGTTCCGCCAGAATCTGCTCGGGAAACGGGTCGATTATTCCAGCCGTTCCGTTATCGTCGTCGGCCCAGAACTGAAACTTCACCAGTGCGGGCTTCCCAAAAAGATGGCTCTGGAGTTGTTCAAGCCGTTCATCTATCACAAGTTGATCGAGCAGCAGCATTGCGCCACCATCAAAAGCGCCAAGAAGCTGGTGGAAAAAGAAAAGCCGGAGGTCTGGGACGTCTTGGAGGAGGTCATCCGCGAACACCCGGTTATGCTCAACCGGGCCCCGACCCTGCACCGTCTCGGCATCCAGGCCTTTGAACCGGTATTGATCGAGGGCAAAGCCATTCAGCTCCATCCCCTCGTCTGTACGGCCTTCAATGCCGACTTCGACGGCGACCAGATGGCCGTTCATCTGCCCCTTTCCATCGAAAGCCAGATCGAGGCGCGGGTTCTGATGATGTCTACCAACAACATCCTCTCCCCTGCCAACGGCAAGCCGATTATCGTTCCTTCCCAGGACATGATTCTCGGCCTCTACTACCTGACCCGAAAACGGCCCTTTGTCAAAGGTGAAGGCAAGGTTCTTTCCTCCCCGGAGGAACTGCGCATCGCTTACGATGCCGGCGAATTGGATCTGCAGGCGGGCATCAAGGTGCGCATGGCGGCCACCCACGATGGTGTCCCGGAACTGATCGAGACGACGGTGGGGCGGGCTCTGCTGTGGGAGGTAGTGCCTAAGTCAATTCCCTTCCGTTACTTTAACCGGGTCATGGGTAAGAAGGAGGTTGCTGAACTGATCGATATCAGCTTCCGTCTTGCCGGCAGCAAGGAGACCGTCATCCTCGCCGACCGGCTCAAGGAGACCGGTTTCCGTTTTTCGACCATGGCCGGGATTTCCATCTGTCTCGACGACATGGTGATTCCCGCCAACAAATCGGAATTTATCGAGAAGGCCGAGGAAAAGGTCAAACAGATACAACGCCAGTACACCGAGGGTCTGATCACTAACGGTGAGCGTTACAACAAAGTAATCGACATCTGGGCCAAATGCACCGACGATGTCGCCAAGACGATGCTCGAAAACCTGGCCGTGGACAAGATGGTTTCCCCGACAGGGGAGGAGACCACCACCCCGTCCTTCAACTCCATCCACATGATGGCCGACTCGGGATCGCGCGGCAGCGCCCAGCAGATCCGTCAGCTGGCGGGGATGCGCGGCCTGATGGCCAAACCTTCGGGGGAGATCATTGAAACTCCCATCACCGCCAATTTCCGCGAAGGGCTGACCGTTCTTCAGTACTTCATTTCCACTCACGGTGCCCGTAAAGGTCTTGCCGACACGGCACTGAAGACGGCCAACTCCGGGTATCTGACCCGCCGGCTGGTGGATGTAGCCCAAGACGCCATCATTACCGAGAAGGATTGCCACACCCTGAACGGAATTATGATTTCCTCCCTTACCGAAGGGGGCGAGATCATCCAGCCTCTGGGCGAGAGGATTCTCGGACGGACCGCTCTCGATGATATACTTGATCCTGTTACCGGCGCGGTTCTCCTGGAAGCCAATCAGGAGATCAATGAGGATGCCGTGGCAAGAATCGAGGAGGCGGGGATCGACAAGATCAGAATTCGTTCCGTTCTGACCTGTGAGAGCCCGCGCGGCATCTGTGCCCACTGCTATGGACGCGACCTGGCGCGGGGGCATCTGGTGAATCTGGGCGAGGCGGTGGGGGTTATTGCCGCCCAATCGATCGGCGAGCCCGGCACCCAGTTGACCATGCGGACCTTCCATATCGGCGGCACCGCTTCCAGTCGTGCCGAGCAGACCTCGTTGGAGGCCCGTTTTGAGGGTTTCGTCAAATACATCAACCTCAATACCGTTCGCGATAGCCAGGGGAATTACGTGGTCATGAACCGCAACGGGGAGATTGCCGTGACCGATGCCACCGGCCGGGAACGGGAGCGCTATGGCGTTCTTTACGGGGCCAAATTGCGCATAGCCGCGGAGGGAGAAGTCAAGGCGGGAGAACTGCTGGCCGAATGGGATCCCTTCTCCATACCCATCCTGACCGAGATCGCCGGTATTGTGCACTATGGCGACATTGTCGAAGGGTTGACCATGGAGGAGCAGCTTGACGATGTCACCGGTCTGTCTCGAAAGGTGATCATCGAATCGAAGGAGCGAGGAACGGATCGTCGTCCCCGGATAACACTCAAGGATGCTGACGGCCATGTTCTCAAACTGCCCAATGGGTTGTCTGCCCGCTATATGCTTCCGGTCGGCGCCAATATCGTCGTCTCCGAAGAATCCGAGGTCGACGCCGGATCGATTCTGGCCAAGATCCCCCGCGAAACAACCAAGACCAAGGATATCACCGGCGGTCTGCCGCGCGTGGCCGAGTTGTTTGAAGCCCGCAAACCCAAGGAGTTTGCCGTGGTTTCCGAAATCGACGGAATGGTCTCCTTCGGCAAGGATGCAAAAGGAAAACGTAAAGTACTGGTGACCCCTGAAGTCGGGGAAGCTCGGGAGTATCTGATCCCCAAGGGAAAACATATCAGCGTCCATGAGGGGGATCATGTTCGGGCCGGGGAAGCCCTTGTCGATGGATCCAGCAACCCCCATGACATTCTCCGCATCCTCGGGGAAAAGGAACTGGCCAAGTACCTGGTTGACGAGGTCCAGGAGGTCTACCGCCTCCAGGGGGTTAAGATCAACGACAAGCATATTGAAACCATCGTTCGCCAGATGTTGAGGCGAATCAGAATCACCGATGTGGGGGACACCCGCTTCCTCGTCGATGATCAGGTGGAGCGGACGGAATTTGAAAGGGAAAACAGGCGGGTCATGGCGGAAGGCAAGCGACCGGCGGTGGGGGAACCACTCATGCTGGGAATCACCAAGGCTGCCTTGTCCACCGAATCGTTTATTTCCGCGGCCTCTTTTCAGGAGACGACGAAGGTTCTCACCCAGGCCGCTATTGAGGGGAAGATCGATTATCTCCGCGGGCTCAAGGAAAACGTCATCATGGGGCGGCTCATTCCGGCGGGAACCGGGGTTTCCAAATATCGGGCCGTGCAGCTTCTTGTCGAGGAAAAGGAAATGCCCCCCGAAGAGCCTGAGATGGAGGAAGAAGATCTGGGTGAAGAGGAAGAAGTGGAATAAAAAAGACCCGATCTTTCTCTTCCCTTTACCGCAAAAGAAAAAGGCCTTGACATTAAAAGGCTGGATTGATAGATTCTGCAGGTTTTTCTGACCATGACAGGAAGGGATCATTTACCCTTTTTTCAGGAATGGTGCGAGGAAGAAAAACCTGCCTGATTGCAACTGTAGCCTGCTAGGGAGATTTTGGGAGTAAACATTATGCCGACGATCAGTCAATTGATTCGCAAGGGCCGCCAGGAAAAAGAAAGAAAATCGACAGCCCCCGCGTTGAAGAACAATCCCCAGAAACGGGGAGTATGTACCCGCGTCTATACCTCCACCCCAAAAAAGCCGAACTCGGCGTTGCGGAAGGTGGCCAGGGTAAGGTTGACTAATGGGATAGTGGTCACTTCCTATATCCCTGGTGTCGGCCACAACCTGCAGGAGCACTCCGTGGTCCTCATCCGTGGCGGCCGCGTCAAAGACCTGCCGGGTGTGCGTTATCATATCGTTCGTGGCACTCTCGACCTGGCCGGTGTCAAGGACAGGATGCAGGGGCGCTCAAAATATGGCGCCAAACGGCCCAAGTAGTTGAATTGAGGTGATTTATGCCGAGAAGAAGAGTAGTAGCGAAGCGTGAAGTCCTGCCGGACACCAAACATGGTGACCGCCTGGTCGCC
Organism: Desulfuromonadaceae bacterium; assembly: GCA_012512925.1. GTDB lineage: Bacteria > Desulfobacterota > Desulfuromonadia > Desulfuromonadales > JAAYDE01 > JAAYDE01. The sequence continues at coordinate 2,658 of JAAZDE010000027.1, read as the reverse complement.
AAGTTCATCAGCGTTATCATGTTTGACGGCAAAAAGAGCGTCGCTGAACGGATCATCTACGGGGCTTTCGATATTATTTCCGAGCGCGCCAAGCAGGACGCTCTGGAGGTTTTCAAGAAAGCCATGGAGAATGTTCGTCCCATGGTCGAGGTCAAATCCCGCCGTGTCGGGGGGTCCACCTACCAGGTGCCGGTTGAGATCCGTTCGGATCGTCGCAATGCTTTGGCCATTCGCTGGATCATGTTGAATGCCCGTAACCGTGGCGAAAAAACCATGGAAGAAAAACTGGCTGCGGAGTTTCTGGACGCTTTCAACAATCGCGGTGCTTCGGTCAAGAAGAAGGAAGATACCCATCGTATGGCGGAGGCCAACAAGGCCTTCTCCCATTACCGTTGGTAAACTGCTCCCGGGGTAGTTCCATCCGGGGAGTGAAAGGATTAGGTCGTGGCGCGCTCCATCCCACATGAAAAAACCCGCAACATCGGCATCATGGCTCACATTGATGCGGGGAAGACCACGACCACGGAGCGGATTCTTTATTACACCCGCGTCTCGCACCGCATGGGTGAGGTGCATGACGGTTCCGCGACCATGGATTGGATGGTTCAGGAGCAGGAGCGGGGGATAACGATAACCTCTGCAGCGACTACCTGTTTCTGGAAAAACCATCGCATCAACATCATCGATACTCCCGGTCATGTCGATTTTACCATCGAGGTGGAGCGGGCGTTGCGGGTTCTCGATGGCTGCATCGCTGTTTTTTGCGCGGTGGCGGGGGTCGAGCCCCAATCGGAAGCGGTATGGCGGCAGGCTGAAAAATATCATGTGCCACGCATCGCTTTTGTCAATAAAATGGACCGGGTCGGCGCTGATTTCGACCGGGTCATCGGGATGATGCGTAGCCGGCTGCACGCGAATCCTGTTCCCGTGCAGATCCCCATCGGGTCGGAAAGCTCTTTTCGCGGGGTTGTCGATCTTCTGGAGATGAAAGCCGTTGTTTGGGAAGAAGACATCCTTGGCGCGAACTTCCGGAGTATCGATATCCCTTCGGAGTTGATCCCTCTGGCGCAGAAGAGAAGGGAATCGCTGATCGAGGAAATTTCATCACAGGATGATGCCCTGATGGAGAAATACCTGGCGGGCGAAGTTCCTTCCGTTTCCGAATTGCGCCAGGCGCTTCGTAGCGCCACCATCAATTTACGGCTGGTCCCTGTTTTGTGCGGTTCGGCATTCAAAAACAAGGGCGTGCAGAATCTGCTGGACGCGGTTGTGGATTTTCTTCCCTCACCGCTGGATGTTCCGGCCGTTACCGGAATAGATCCCGGAAGCGGTGTGGAAGTTGTTCTGCCGCCCAAAGATGACGGTCCCCTGGCCGCCTTGGCTTTCAAGATCATGACCGACCCCTTTGTCGGTCAACTGACCTTTTTCCGTGTCTATTCCGGAACCATTCAGACTGGCGGGGCCGCTTTCAACTCAAGCCGTGAAAAGCGAGAGCGGTTCGGGCGCCTTCTAAAGATGCACGCCAATAAAAGGGAAGAGATCAAAGAGATTTTCTCCGGCGATATCTTTGCAGCCGTCGGGCTCAAACACACCGTCACCGGAGATACTCTTTGCGATGAAAAAGAACCCTTTCTTCTGGAGAGGATCGAGTTCCCCGAGCCGGTGATCCATGTCGCCATGGAGCCAAAGACCAAAGCCGATCAGGATCGATTGGGCATTGCTCTTGGCAAGATGTTACACGAAGATCCTTCACTGCGGGTTCATACCGATGAGGACACGGGGCAAACCATCCTCTCCGGCATGGGCGAACTTCACCTTGAGATCGTGGTCGACCGCTTGCGTCGCGAGTTCAACGTTGGCGCCAATGTTGGTACCCCTCAGGTGGCTTATCGGGAGTCAATCACCCAAACGGTAGAGGTGCAGGGAAAATTTGTCCGTCAGTCTGGTGGAAGGGGCCAATACGGAGACTGTTGGTTGCGGTTGGAGCCTCAGGAGCCTGGGGCGGGATTCCTTTTTGTGGACCAGATCAAGGGGGGCGTAATTCCCAAGGAATACCTGCCCGCTATTGAGCAGGGCGCCTTTGAAGCTACACGAGTGGGTCCTTTGGCAGGTTTTCCTGTTGTCGATGTCAAGGTGACCTGCTATGATGGCTCTTTTCATGATGTGGACTCTTCAGAGATGGCTTTTAAAATTGCCGCCTCCATGGGATTCAAGGAGGGGGCCAGGCGTGGTACGCCGGTTCTTCTGGAACCGGTCATGGCCGTCGAAGTGGTTGTCCCGGAAGAGTATATGGGCGATGTGATCGGTGATTTGACCAGCCGTCGAGGGAAGGTTCTCGGTCTGGAGAGTCGAAGCGGAGCCCAGGTTATCAATTCCCACGTGCCGCTGTCGGAGATGTTCGGCTATTCCACAGTTTTGAGAAGCCTGACCCAGGGGCGGGCCACCTATACCATGGTCTTCAGTCACTACGATCAGGTTCCGAAAAATATTGCCGATGAAGTAACGGCAAAAGTAAAAGGTTAGCAGGATCGAAGGAGGGTAATCGCGATGGCAAAGGAGAAGTTTCAGAGGACGAAGCCTCACGTGAATATCGGTACGATAGGTCACGTCGACCATGGCAAGACGACGCTGACGGCGGCGATCACGAAGGTGATGGCG
>JAAZDE010000026.1 GCA_012512925.1 Desulfuromonadaceae bacterium | reverse complement strand
TCTTACCGCGCCGGCGCGGCGAAGGACGCTTTGGCTCGCTCCCGGTAGGTGGAGAAATCCTGGCGAAAGTCGCTGTAAACCGACCACGCCAGCAGAACTGCGGCAATAGTAACGCCGGCCGCGAAAAGACGTCGCCGCTTGCCGGCCAGGCTCAAAGGAAGGGCTGCGATGGCCGCAGCGACTACGAAGCAGAAAAATTGTCCCGACGGGGAACCGATCAGCATCCCCAGCACCAGGACGAATACGGCTGACCATAGAAGGGATTTGGCAAGGGTTTCTTTCACGAACTTATTTTACACCCGTATCCAAAGAAACTAAAAAAACATTTTCTAAATCCGTTTTCTTGGAATAAAATCAATCCCGGAAAATATTATTAATGAAATTAAATGAATAATAAATAAAAAAGTTATGGATCTTCAATAATACAGTGCTCCAGGGGATTTTGTTTTTCGCCGACAGAAAAAAATGGTTTTCATTTATTCGGGTTTTTTAAAAAACGAGCATTTTTATGCACGTTTTTTGCTTAACAAAGTCCATTAGTAATACCAGTAACGCATCGTAGTTGCCTTTGACCGGAACCTGATGCACCCATGGCGGAAAAAATAAAAATCCCTCATGCCAGCCGCTACCTCAACCATGTCGATATCGGCGACGGCACGGCATTACTCTACAGTGGCGCATCGCTATGTATGGACCTTGTCCCCGGCGAGTATGCCCTTCGGTTGGCGCAAGGGGGGGATCTCTCCTTTTTGTCGTCGGAGGAAACGGCTCACCTGCTGAGGCGGGGCCATCTGACGTATCTGACGCCTCGTCGCGAGGTGGCGGAATTCAGGAAGCAGGTTCGTGTTATTCTGGAAAAACGGGACCGGCTCGATAGAAAAACCAGCATTGCGAACCTCTGTTTCATCCTCACCTATCATTGCAATCTTTCCTGCAGCTACTGCTACCAGAAATCCCTGGCGGAAAAAACTACCGTCTCCTATATGAGCGGGGATTTTGTCGATCGTTTTTTTACTGATTATTACCCCCAACTCTTTCCCAAAACCCCCAGGAAGCTGTTCATCACCCTTTTTGGCGGGGAGCCGCTGCTGCCGGGCAACAGGGAGGGCATCACCAGGGTGCTTGCCTATGCCCGCAGGCGTCCTTCCATCGGGATATCCGTTGCTACCAATGCCACTATGGTGCCGGAAATGGCGGATCTGATCGGCCCGGGCAGAGGTCGGATCCGTCATATCCAGGTGACCTTGGACGGGGATCGTCAGTTCCATGACGGGAACCGGGTCCCGGCATCGGGAAAGCCGACCTTCGATGCCACGATTGCGGCGGTAAGACAGCTGATCGCTTTGCAAGCCAAGGTATCCCTGCGTTTGCACATTCATCAGGGAAAGCTGGATTCGGCACAGAATCTTGTCGCCTATCTCGAAAAGGAAAAGCTGCTGGGCCACCCCCAGTTGACGGTCTATTTTTCGCCGATCAACACTTTCGACAGCGAACAGAATTCACCTGCCGATGCGGAACTTTTCGGCCGCCTTTTCCAGGAGGTGGCGAGCAAAACCGGCATGCCTCCTTCCAACTTCGATTTCCTGGGCAGTTTTCTTGACATGCAGTCAAAAAAAATTCTTCCCAAGGTAAGGTTCTGCGGGGCCGGAGGGGATAACTTTTTGATCGTTGACCCTTTGGGAGATCTATACGGCTGTTATGAAGAAGCGGGTCACCGGCAACGGCGCATCGGCATCCTGTCCAGAGGAAAGGTGCGATTTTCCCAGCTGAAGGAGAGTTATGGCCGGCGTCATCTCCTCAACCTGCCAGAGTGCCTCCGGTGTTCGGCCGCGCTGCTCTGCGGGGGGGGGCTGCCCGAGTGAGGCGCGATTGCAGAAAGGCTCGATGTTCAACGCCCACTGTCATCAGAACAAGGCATTTATCGCCCAGACTCTGAAAGCATTTTTCCTCAGAAAGGAGGTGAAACCATGAAAAAAACCAAAGTGGCACAAGCCGTTGTCGGCGTCGCAGCGGCTATGACTATGACCGTTATGGTCGGCAACATCATGCCCGTGAACCTGCTGGATGATTCCGGGGGATATTCCACCGCTACGGCCGCTCAAGAATGTTGCGGCCCTTACGCACAGCCCTGCCCTCAATGGGTGAGGCCCGCCGAGTAGAATTGATCTTTACTTGAGACAGGTCGGCGGCGGTTGTTGTTCTCAAACCCCATGGAGACCAAACGCAGCAGATAAAAGCACAGGGAAAGGGACTTGTGACGAAGCAGGTTCCTTTTCCTGTCTGTAAAAAAAGAGGAAAGAAAGGCAGATGAACAACAACAAGACCGTCTGGAGGGTGCTGCTGGTACTGGTCCTTGGGGCGCTGTGGATGGCTATGGCCTCGATCAACGCCGGGCTTCTCGGTTTTGGGGCAGTTCTGTCGGTGGCCGCGTTGATGGATGTCGTCGGTGGGGAGTTCACGGCCGGCAACAAGGTGGTGTGGCTGGTGATCGCCCTGGCGGCGCTGCTGTTCGCCGTCATCGGGATCGGTGCCAAGATGGTTTTTCCCCCTTCTGAAGAAGGTAATCCGGTCTGGATGTTGACCACCGTGATCTGCCTGGTTCTGCCCGTACTCTATTTCGTTATCGGGCGCAGGCAAAAGAGGACCTCGGAAAAGTAATCCGATGGTATTTGATGCGAAAGGCCGGCGGGGAAGAAGGTCCGCCCCGAAGCGGATGTGACTTTTTTTTGAAATTCGTGGAGAAACCATGAAAAGAATGCTGCTGTCAGGTTTGGTGATGATGCTCCCGGTCTGTCTGTTGGCCGGTGCCGTTGGCGCTTCTCAGGGCGGGGAGAAATTCGGCCTCACCCCTTCCGAGACACTGCTGGCCTATTCAAAACAAAAAAGCGGCGATCCCAAGGTCATCGCCGATCTCGTCACAAAGGGCGCCGATATCAATATCCGTGATCCGAATAACCAGAGCACTCCCTTGCATTACGCCCTCCGCTACAGGGATGGCGGCGTGGCTGCTACCTTGTTGGAACTGGGGGCCGACATCAATGCCAGGGACAACGAAGGGAGAACGCCGCTCCATGAGGCCGTCAGCTATATGGTCTGCGATATCGCCCAACGGCTGGTGGAAAAAGGGGCCAAACTGGACCTGAGAGACGTCGAGGGAAGGTCCCCGCTGTATAACGTCATCTTTTGGGACGCCCGGAAGCAAGCTGTCGACCTGGTCAACCTCTTCGCCCGATACGGCTTTGATTTCAAAAATTTCGCCGATGCCGATTTCCTCAATGAGGCCATCAGCCGGAGGCGGGGCGAGATCGCCGTCATCTTTCTGCACAACGGCATTGCCTTCAATGATGCTTCCCTTTATGAGGCGGCCCGGACCGGTCAGGAAGATGTGTTTCGGCTCCTGGCGGAAAAGGGCTGCCGGCCCGTGGAAAACATCCTTCATGGCGCCTGCGAGGCGGGGAATCTGAACATCGTCAAAGCCCTGACCGAAAAGGGGGCCAGGCCTTCCGAAAAGGATATCGATTTCTGTCTTTATAATGGTCACAAAAAGGCGGCCCAGTTTCTCAATCCGATCCTGAAAAAGGAAAGCAAGGTCGAAGTTGATCTTCGGAGCCGGTGTCGCCTGGCCCCCGGCAGCGGGTCGTGCAAGGCCCTGTTCTGGGCCGCCTATTATGACGCCGCCACCGGCAAGTGTCAGGAATTCGCCTACGGTGGCTGCGGCGGCCAGGTTCCCTTCGAGGCTCTCGACGCCTGCCGGAGGGTCTGCGAGGAGTAAAGGGAGGAGCGGCCGGGGTTCTTCCGCGCCGCTCCGTGACCCTTTTACCAGTCTTCCTTCAGCAGCGCTTCCCGCTTCCTGCGGTACTCGGTCTCGGTAATCAGGCCGTCCTGTTTCAACCCTTCGAGCTTGCGGAGTCTCTCGTCAAAATCTCCCCGGTTCCCTTCGGCGGCGCCCTTTGATTCCATCCGGATTTCGAGCAGGGAGTCGGTTTCCGCCGCTTTCCCCGCTTTGATCAGGCGGCGGCAGGAAACCATGATCGCCAGGCAGGCGCCGAAAAAGCCGAGGAAAAAGAGGATGACGAGGGCCATCAGGCCTGTTTCCGAGGGGGACATTTCCTGCAACACTACGAACAGGAAGACCAGGCCGAACAGAAGCAGGAAGAAAGCCACTCCCATGCCGACCTTGGCCCCGGTTGCGGGGATCCCTCCAGGTCGGATATCTCCTTGAGATTTCATCCTCGTTTCTCCCTTTCGGTATTCCTTAAAATGCTGAAAAATTTTCTTGGCAAAGGTTATTTTCCCCCCGTTATCGAGTCGAGGATGGCTTCCGTCTCCAGGGCGCGGATACAATAGGGATTGTCCCCCAGATGCCCTGTGGCGCTTACGGCGATGCCGGGACAGCCGGCCCGGCACTCCGTGGCGAAGGCGCAGACGGCGCAGATGCCGCGCAGCGTTTGGAGCTTTTCGCGGAAGCGGCGGAAACAGCTTCCTTTTGTCCATATCTCCCGTAGCGGGGTGCGGAGCAGGTTGGCCTCGACAAAGGAATCCCCCAACGACAGACAGCCGAGGACGTCGCCGTTGCTGCGTACTCCGATCAGACTCGACCCGGCGATGCAGCCGGACCAGGTCTGGTGAAGGAAACGCAGCGCCGGATCAAGGGGGAAATAGCCGAAATCGTCCATGGTCCGCAGTTTCACGCCGGGACGATGGAGGAGCGTTTCCCGAACCTTGGCGACAAGCCGACGGAAATCGTCGCGGGTCACGAACTCTTCGCTCTGGAAGCGGACGCCGCCGCCATGAGCCAACTGGATCTGCCAGGTGATTTCGCTCCCCTCCAGCAGGTCGACGAAACGGTCGAAATCCCCAAGATTGGTTCGGGTGAAGGTGGTGACCGCATTGACGTTGGGGTGCCCGTCCGCAACCAGCTGCTGCAATAGTTGCATGACGGCGCCGAAACCGTCGACGCCGCGCATTTGCTGATAACTTGCCGCGCAGGCTCCATCGAGACTGATGCCGATCAGGTGGGGCCGCAGCCGTTTCAACTGCGGCAAAACTTCTTCGGTATTCATCAATAATCCGTTGGAGAGCAGCACCAGACGCATTCCCAACTCCCCGACCCAGGCGGCGATCTCGGCCCAATCGGGGTGCAGCAGGGGTTCGCCGCCGAGCAGGGTGATTTCCTCTCCCCCCAACGCTCGAATTTCCTCCAGCACCTTCCGCCATTGGGCCAGGCTCAGCTCGTCGTCCCGCGCTTTCCCGGAATTGGAAGCGCAGTGGGCGCAGCGCAGGTTGCAGCGGTTGGTGATCTCGAGCACGGCGTGACGCAACGGTCCTGAATGGATCATCGGAATATCCCCTCCAGAATCCGTGCCTGCTCGATGCGGCGATAGCAGTATTCGTTTTCAGTGCGGGAGCGACACATGGACAGGAGAATCTCCGGACAGCCGCCGCCGCATTCGGGCTTGAACGGACAGTCGGCGCAAACCCCCGTCAGAAGTTCCGGCGTCAGCCAAGACAGCACCCGGCGGCAGCGTTCCTCCAGGCAGATGGCGCGCAGTGATTCGCGCCGGACGTTGCCCACTACCGTCTCGGCAAAACAGAGAGCGGAGCAGGGAGTTACATCGCCGTCGGCGCGGACAAAGAGGGTCAGCACTCCGCCGGTGCAACGTCCCTGCCAGGTTTCGGCCAGCCGGGACAGCGGTGCGAAATGGGAGCAGGTTGCCAGGTCGTCCATGGGGATGATGCGGATGGGCAAATCGGCTGCGTAGGCGGCGGCCACCTTTTCTCCCAGGGCGTAATACTCCTCGGGAGAGAGGGTGATCCCCCGTTCGCAGCGTCCTTTGGCCGAAACCATTTGTATCTGCCAGTTCAGCCCATTTTGCAGGCAGAATTCCAGAAGCCCGTCGAATTCGGCCAGGTTCAGGCGGGAAAAGGCGGTGATGATGCTTAAGTGAAAGCCCGCTTCCTTGAGGCGGAGGATGTTGCGCATGGCCGGTGCGTGGCTTTTATCCCCCCGGATCTGTTCGTGGGTTTCCGGAGAGACACTGTCGAGGCTGATGGTAATCAGTTTGATGGGGCGCCGGCACAGTTGTGCCAGCAGCTCGTCGTTGAGCAGGGTGGCGTTGGTTACAAAGCGCACCGCATAGCCCAAGGCTAGCGCCGCGTCGATGATGGCCGGAAAATCCTCACGCAGCAAGACTTCGCCGCCGGTCATCGACAACTCGCCGATGCCCAGGGCCGCGCCCTCCCTCAGCACCCGCTCGATTTCGCCAAGTGTCAATTCATTGGTCAGGCCGGTATCTGAAGCATGGGCGTAACAGTGGACGCAGCGCAGGTTGCAGCGCCGGGTGATTTCCAGCTCCAAAATGAAGGGTTTTTGGTAGCTGAATACTTGCCGGGCGGGATCCGCCGCCCGGAAGAAGCGCGGTGTGCCGTCCTCGGCCCGTTCCATGCACAGGGCATCGCTCGGATAGCGGCAGGCAAAGGCGCCCAACTCGGTCTCGGCCATTATTTGGAGGTGTCCGTCCCGACAGCTTTTTCCTCCGGCTTGACCGGAATGCCTTCGGGGATAACGCGCAACGGCGGATTCTCCTTGTCCAGCGGCAAATAAACCCCGCCGCTGTATCGGTGTCCGGTGAAAAGGGGGTTCTCCTGATTCCCTGGCGGCTGCTGTTTTACGGCGCTGTCGGCCGATTTCTTGACGGCGCTCGGGGATTGGGCTTCGACAGCGGGGGGAGAATCAGAGGCGGTGCAGCCGGTTACAGCCAGGCTGCCAACGACCAGTACCCCGGCAACGGTCCGGGCCGCCAGTCCCTTGTATCTATCCCAAAGCATCTGCACATCGCGGGAAAGCTCCGCGGTCTGGGCAACCTGTACCTGGGCTGCCTGAAAGATCCTGAGGAATTCCTTTTCCGAACGGTTGAGCAGGTGGCAAATGCCAAGCTTCAGCAACGCCGACAGATCCTTCGGCACAGCGGACAGCTGGGCTTCGTAGACGGTAATCGCCTCGGCGAAGCGCCGGTTCTTCATCAGAAAATCCCCCCGGCCACCGTTTTCGCCGGATTTGTTCGGGTTTTGCCCCATCCTCATTCTCCTTTTTCAGGGTTTCGGTCCGTTTGGAATGGTTTTGAAAAGCACAAACCGTACCGGCTCACTCCGGGCGGGGATTCGCCACCCGCCCCAGGAACAAAAGTGCGCCGCTCTTTCGGTCGCGGATCAGGAACAGGAAGGGGTGATCGGCGCGGAACACCGCCGGCTGTTCCACCATGACCGTGGTGACCATCCCCACGGCAGTAGCTGCGGCGGCTTCGGTCCCCTCCTCGTTGACCTCCACAAAGGCCTTGTGCCGGACCTGGCCGATCCAGAGCTTGCCTTGCGGCCAGCCCATGCCGCTGAAATCGGCGATCTCTTTGCTGAAAGGGGCCTTCATCCCCAGGTTCTTTAAAGGGGGGACCAGATCGTAGCTGGTTTCCAGGCGGAATTTCGGCAGGCCGAGCTCCACCTTTTCGGGTGACCGGGCATCCAGTTCATCGAGCCATTGGGCCAGGTTTTCCCCGGTCAGCCGGCTTTCCAGCGCGGCCAGGCCGTCCACAGCGTGGGGGAGCAGGACCACCATGTCCAGCGCTTCGCCCTCGTAGGGGATGGAAAGCGCCCTGAAATCGGTTTTTCTCAGAAGGCTGAAAGCCTTTCTTTGCCGATGCATAAAGGGAACTCTCACCTGCTGTTGTTGCGAAACCTGGAAGGGGGCATCGACAGTGTCCTCTTTCGGGAACCGGTTCTGCCAGCTTCCCTTGAAATAGACGGCGTTGAGGATGGTGCAGACGGAGTCGCGGGACAATTCTTCCAGGATTTTTTCGATCCGGCCTTCCGACTTGTCCAGAACCCAGGCGTTGATCGCTGCCAGGTTTCCCCGAAAAACCTCGGCGTCGTAGGTTGTTTTAAGCAAATCTTTGTAATCCTTGGCGATTCCGCCGCCGGTGAGGACCAGGGCGTTGGCGATGTTGAGCTTCTGGCCGCTGTCCCGGGCCGTTGCGGTCAGCTGGCGATTGACATCCCCGAAGGTGTGATGCAGCTCTGCCTGCCCCGGTTCAAAGTGGAGAATCTCGGCCATCTGCCGCTCCGTGGCGCCGCGGG
>JAAZDE010000025.1 GCA_012512925.1 Desulfuromonadaceae bacterium | reverse complement strand
GGTTCACTTTTTTTGCGAGATCCGCAAAGGTGAAACCTTTCTCTTCCTTGGCATCCAACAATTGTTTGCTGATTTCGGAAATTTGCATTAAATCCTCCTTGAATATTTATTCTGCTTTTACCCAAGTAGCCTTGGATACGGATAAAATAGCTTTATTAACAGAAAATATCAAGTCTCTATTTTTAGGGTAGCCTTTATGTAGTTAAGGTGGAGGGTTTTTCGCGAAAGTCAGCCAAAACAAGCCTGTGACATATCCCCTTTTTACAACCAAAACGGAAATTCATTGACAAATCTGTTTTCCCGATAAGGTCATTCATGAATGACAACCATTTTGCAAAGCTTCGAATATTAGTTTTTTCCCGATACAAAAAATGTTAAGGTAGCGGCCGCCTTGAATAGATGGCCATTTTACTGTTTACGATACCGACCATGCCACACCGATTTTTCCGCTATGGAATCGCCCTTTCTCTCGTTGTTCTTATGACCTGGATCGCCGAATACCTCGGCGAATCCGAAATCATTTTCCCCGAGATCCTTGCCCTGGCTGTTGGTGGCTGGGTAGCGGAAAAGCGTCCCTGGAAGACCACCCGTTTCAACCTGTGGCTGGCGCCAACTGCAGCGGCCCTGTTCGGCGTCATCCTCATGCGCTACACCCGTCTCCCCGCCTGGACCATGGTGACGGTATCCTTTGCCTTTGTCGCCCTGCTGCTGACCGCCACCCGCTCCACGCTGATGCCATCCATTTCCGCCGCCATCCTTCCTATCCTGATCGGCACCACCTCCTGGATTTATCCTATCTCCGTCTGCCTGCTGACCGCCGCCATCGCCCTCAACAGCCCGTTGCCGGAACGGTTTTTCCGGCAGGTCGCTCCTGCTCTCCCCCGAAATCCCCCCGAGTCGGCGGCCCTCGGTCGGGAACTGCTCTTTTGGGGAAAACTGCTGATCGCCGTCACGCTCGTTACTTTTCTGGCACTGAAATACAACGTCCTCTTTCTGGTCGCCCCACCCCTCATTGTCACCTTCGTGGAATTCTCCCATGAGGGCAGTCCTCTGCGAAAGTATCCCGTAAAGGTTTTTTTACTGCTGGGCCTGGCCGCCTGGGCCGGCATGCTCTGTCATTCAATCCTGTCGTTGCATCTGGGCTGGCCGCTATGGATTTCATCCGCGTTCATTACGACCTTTCTGTTCATCTGCTACGAATCCATGGAAATGCTTTTCCCGCCGGCCGCCGCCATTTCCCTTTTGCCGACCATCCTTCCCACCGCACAACTTCCCCACTATCCCTGGCAGGTCATGGCCGGAACGGTCCTTTTACTCCTGACCTCCCTTCTTTTCTTCGGTCCTGTTCGCAAAAAGGGGGAAATCAGGCTGACGAAGATCTGACGGCCTTTCAAAATCGGAGAATATATATTAAGCTGAGGGCGATTTGGTATTGATCCTGAAAGGAAGGATGATCATGAAAAGCTCCGATGAGGCCAGAACCATTTCCATCACCGATTTCGATTTGGGCCGCCTGGAAAACCTGTTGGGAAAGATCGACATGAGCAATTCCCGCGACACCAGGCATCTGGATGAGCTGGAGTTTGAACTGGGGCGCGCCGAAATCGTCGATCCTAAAAAAATTCCCGCCGATGTGATTACCATGAACTCCAGGGTCAAACTGCTTGACCTGGACAGCGGAGAGGAGAAGATTTACACGCTGGTTTTCCCTCACGATGCCGACCCCAAGGCAGATAAGATATCGATCCTGGCGCCGATCGGAACCGCCCTGCTCGGCTACCGGGTCGGCGATACCATCACCTGGGAAGTCCCGGGCGGCACCCGCCAGTTCAGGGTCGTGCAAATCCTCTATCAGCCCGAAGCCGCGGGAGATTATCACCGGTGAGCCATGTCATTTCCGGCACCCCTTTCCCGATCATCTGCCGGGCGTAACAAGTCTCGTTCCGGATGCCCGGTCTTCTTCACCATGGCCAAGGCGGGCCTGTCGACGATGCCATGGAGGAAGCAGGCGAGCCGGAAATGACGCGGGCCGTTCAACGACCAGCTTCATTTTCCTGACGCGGAAAATACAAGACTGTTTCCTGAGACCAATCCCAGGAAACAGTCTTGTACAACCTTGGTAAATTTTCAGCTGTCGGGAAGCGGCTTAGTCCATGTCTACCTGAACATACATGGGCATCCGCCAGTCGCCGTAATACCCTTCTCCGATCTGGATCGGACTGCTTTGGTTGCGGATGCCGTCGAGATTTTCGTGCCAATCGCGCCTGCCCACAAATCTCCCGTTCTCGTTTCTGATGACAATCGGTTCATGGGTCAAGGTCACACCTTCGTCAGCGACAACCATCGCATCGCCCGGATCGTTCGCTTCGCAACATTGAGGCTCACCACCAGTGCCGTAATCAATGAAAAACTTCATTCCATCCTCCTGAATTTGATTTGGAGCTTATCTGCAAGTGTGGGGCAAGATTAGCACACCCGACGGTGATGGTGAAAAGGGTTTTTGCGTATCGGCCGCCTGGAAAGGGATTCCAGTCCGTCATTCCCGAAAACTTTTTATGAAAATCCAAGGACTTGGATTTTTTGCGACGGTTCCAAAATAATTCACATCGGCCTCTGGAAAAAAGAGGAATGGCTATTTTTCTTTAACCACCCGCTCCTCCATCAACACTTACTCTTGTCGTTGCCCCGAATAAGACCACCTGCCCTGGTTTGAGCCTGAAGGAAGGGTATGTTGCGAAGGTCATGGTGGGGGAGGATTTAAGGTCATGTCGGTGGAGCGCCCTCATCGCCTCCCGCCACCAGGCGACGGTCGATTTTTTTATGGGACTGACCAGTCAGCGGATGCGGTCCATCAACTGGTCGAAAGCGCCGGGCATCAAGTCGAGACCCGCCTTAGTAATAGCCAAGCCAAAGCTCGACATCCCATGTCATTGCTACACTTTTCTACAGCCGGCGGTGATCCCGAAAATCGGGATTAACGATATTGGAGCAGTTTCCGGTGGAAAAAAAATCGATCAGATTGGCAATGGCCCGATCGAAAAGATCGTCCCACACCTTGCGGCCGCGGCTGGCGACATGCGGGGTGCAGAGAAAGCGGTCATCGGGAAGAGAAAGCAGGCCGAAGCCATCTTCATCCGCTGTTCGAGGATAGGGATGGCTCAGGTAATAGCCGTCGAAAGCCGCCGCCCGAATAACCCCATTGCGCAAGGCGTCACGCAGGGAATGACCATCCACAAGCCCGGGGCGGGCGGGATTGATAAGCAGAGCCCTTTTCTTCATGCGGGCGAGTTCTGCGGCACCGATCATCCCCCGGGTTTCATCGGTCTCCGGCAAAGAAAGAAAAAGGGCATCGCTTTCCGCCAGCAGTTGGTCGAAATCGACAAAACGGGCACCTATCTCATTTTCAATCTGCGGTTTGCGCGAGCGGCTGTGATAAAGGATCGGAGTCCGGAACCCGTGGAACAGGATTTCGGCGATACGCCGTCCCACATGCCCCAGGCCGAGGATGCCGACGGTCATCCCCCGGAGTTCGAAATTCATGGCCCGAAACGGACTCCCGGTTTTGAGGGCGTTGTTTTCGGGGACGATGAATTTCTGCAGGGCGAGCAGAAAGCCGAGAGCAAATTCGGCCACCGCGTTGGCATTGACGCCGGGGGCGTTCATGACGGCGATGCCGCGCCGGGTGGCGGTTTCCTCATCCACATAGGTTCCCACTCCAGCGCCGCAAAAGGAAATGGCTTCGAGACAATCGGACTGCTCGAGAATCTCTTTGGTAAAACGGAAACGGGCGCCGATGAAGAGACCATGCACCCCTTTCAGCGAGCCGCCCAAGGCGTTTCTGTCGCTAACGGTAGCCAATGAAAAACCGGCCTTCTTCAACTGTTCCCGGAAAGACTCCCCAAGGTCGCAGGCGATGAGAATCTTTTTGGCCATCGCTTCTCCCCTCCTCACTCTTTTTTCAAAAAAGCCCAAATCATTTTATGTGGGCCAAATTTTCCTTCAATTTCAATTGTTTTTAACTCCTCAATGAAGAAAAAGGTTGAGAAAAGGGCACGCATCTCCTCCTCGGCAGAAAAATAGAGAAGAGTGCCGATGGGGGTGGTCCGGTATTTCCCTTTCCCGCCGAAATCGCCGCTTTCTTCACTGAAGCAGACCGAAAGATAGCTCGCCCCTCTGTTCAACAGGCGGTAAACATTGCCAAGGTAAACCTTCCGATCCACCGGGAAGATGTGGTGCAGCAATTGCCAGTCATAGGCGAAGTCATAGGTCCCGGCAATTGGGTGAAGATCACCAAGCACGTCGGCCACCAGAAATTCACAGGCCAGGTCCCGCTCGGCGGCCGTTTTTTTGGCCATGGCGATGGCGGCAGCGGAAAAATCGATGCCGGTGACCTCAAAACCGAGCCCCGCCAGATAAAGGGCGTGACAGCCGGCGCCGCAGCCGAATTCGACAACTCGGCATGGTCTGACCCGGCCGTTTCCGACCAGCGTTTTCAGAAGCTGCGGCGGTTCCTCGATATGCCACGGGATTTTCTCCGGCGGCATGGTTGAGTATATGCTGTCCATCTGTTCTTTAAGCATGCCGGAAAAAAATCCCCGTGCGGGTGAAAAGAAAAGGTTGCGGCAAATTCCATCATAATCGAATGCCTCTCCTTTTAAAAAGATATATACTGTTTGAGGTTCAAAAGGAACCGTTCGGGCGGGGAGGAGTGACAAAAAAACCCCCGTGCGGAAGGAGAGAAACGGCACGGGGGAATAAAAGGGTGGCGGATATTGCTCTGATTTAAATCTTAAGCAATTTTAAAGCCACTTTTTACCAGTCTTTGTTTTTTTTCTCCTCACCCTCGGCCTTTTCTCTATCAAGCGCGCTGATAAAAAAAAGCAAGGCCCAAAATGGTGAAAAAAACGGCTCTCTTCATCCTGATCATTTGCCTGGCCGGCCTGGCCTTCACCCTCTACACCCGTCATTCGGAAAACCCCAAATCCCAAAAGGAGATGAAAGTCTCCCCCGGTCAACCCCTCCCGGTGGAAGCTAAACAACCGAATGATCAGTTCCCCGCCATCCTGCAGCCGGCAATCCCGACCTCGCCCGAAGGCGCCGAGCCCCTCCCCTCTCTGGGCTCCGCCGATGAGGAAACCGGAGCGTGGGTCGCCCGACTTTTCCCCGAGGGCGGCTCCCATGGTATTCTGGTCGGTGATCACCTGCTCCAACGTTTCGTTCTCATGATCCACAGCCTGACGGAACAAAAACTCCCTCTCAACAAAATGCCGGCCAAACCGGTCGGCGGCCCCTTCCTGGTGAAAACCGAAAACGGCCGCATGTTCATCGATCCGGACAATTACCTCCGCTATATGCCCCTCATTCGACTGGTGGAAAATATTCCTGCTGAAACGGCAGAGCAGGCCTACACCCGACTCTATCCCTTGCTCCAGCAGGCTTACGAAGAACTCGGGGTCTCCTCCGGGCCGTTTCACCAGCGCCTGTTGGAGGTGATCGACCACCTGCTTGCCACGCCCGAAATCAGGGAACCGGTTTACCTTGTCCAACCCCATGTCCTCTACCTGTTCGCCGATCCCCAGCTGGAATCCCTTTCCGCGGGGCAGAAGATTTTGATCCGGATGGGGCCTGAAAATGCCCTGATTGTGAAGAAAAAACTCAGGGAGATGCAGGAAACACTCCTCCGCCGCTGACTTCCTATTTTCCTCTGGAGCTTTGCCGCTGACGATCAATACCCTTGAGCGGCCTCCCAATCATCAGAGAAAAGGTCTTCGAAGCCGATGGCGATCGCCCCCTCCGCTCCTTCTCCCCGGTCCACGGTGACGTCGTTGATCAGGACCCGTGTCACCTTGCCATCCTTGAGAACTACCTTGACCCGATCGCCGTCAAGAGTGGTCCGATAGATGATGCCGGTATGTATTTTCTTCAACGCCTCGGTCAGCAGCATGAAAACCTCTTCCCTGTTATGACTCTTTACATTTTCCCCATCAATTTCTAATATGTTTCAAACAATCGGCTTGCAGAATCGACACAAAAACCAAGGGAAAACGGATGGGAGATGGCGGACAAGACGATTCTGATCATCGAGGATGAAGAGGATATCCTCGCCCTGATGCATTACAATCTCACCAAGGAAGGTTACCAGGTGATCGGCGCCCTGTCCGCCGAGGAAGGACTGAAATTCCTTCTTGAGGGAAAACCCGATCTCGTCCTTCTGGATTTGATGCTGCCTGGCCTCAGCGGCCTGGACCTTTGCCGCAGGCTGAAAGGAGCCGAGAAAACCGCTTCGATCCCCATCATCATGGTGACCGCCAAAGGGGAGGAAGAAGATGTCGTCGCCGGCCTCGAAATGGGCGCCGACGACTACCTCAGCAAACCCTTCAGCCCCCGTATCCTGGCCGCCCGGGTCAAAGCCGCGCTGCGCCGCCCCCGGAGAGATGTCCCGCCGCCGGCGGACAACTCAGCGCTGCATATTCACGAGTTGATCATTCACCCGGGGCGCAAGGAAGTTCTGGCGGAGGGGCAACCGATCGATCTGACCTTCACCGAGTTCCATGTTCTCTATTTCCTCGCCACCAGACCTGGCTGGGTCTTCACCCGCTACCAGATCGTCAATGCCGTTCGCGGCGAAGACTATGCCGTCACCGACCGGGCGGTCGATGTGCAGATCGTCGGCCTGCGGAAAAAAATGGGGCGCTACGGGAAATATATCGAAACCGTCCGTGGCGTCGGCTACCGCTTCAAGGACTGACCAATGAAAAATCGGCCCATATTCTGGAGGCTCTTTGTCAGTTTTCTGGTCTTTATCCTACTGATTCTTTCCATTTCCACTTTTCTTTTCGTCAACACCCTGAGGAATTTCTACCAGGAACAAACCCTGATCGACCTCAGGGACCAGGCCATCCTGATCGGTGAACAGGTCCGCCCCCTGGTCGTCTCCCGCGAGGATGACCGGGTTTCGGCCTTGATTGACGGCCTGGGAGAAAAAACCGGTTCTCGCATCACCCTGATTCTGCCCAATGGACAGGTCATAGCCGATTCCGCCGAGAAGATCCAATCCCTTGACAACCATGCCGACCGGCCGGAATTCATGGAGGCCATGGCCGGAAAGATCGGTCAGTCGGTCCGCTACAGCTACTCCCTTCATACCGACATGCTCTATGTCGCGCTCCGCCTCGGCCCTGAATCCTCCCCCGCCGGTGCCGTTCGAACCGCCAAGCCGATCAAATCCTTCAACGCAACCCTCGCCATGGCCTATCCGGGCATTTTCCTCGGCAGCCTGGCGGTGGCCCTGGTAGCGGCCCTGATCAGCCTTTTTGTTTCCCGCCGCATCAGCCGCCCCCTGGAACGGATCAAGAAGGCGGCGGAAATCTTTGCCAACGGCCATCTCAAGAAAAAAATTCTCATTTCCGGCCCGCCTGAGGTGGTCGCCCTGGCCGACAGCCTAAACCTTATGGCCTCCAGGCTGCAGGATCGGATCGATACCGTCATCAAACAACGAAACGAGCAGGAGGCCGTTCTTTCCAGCATGGTGGAGGGGGTGCTGGCGGTGGACAACGAGGAACGTATCCTGCGCCTCAACCAGGCGGGTCTGAAACTACTGTCCATCAGCGGCGGGGAACCGAAAGGAAAACCTGTTCAGGAGATGGTGCGCAAAGCCGAAATGCTGCGCTTTATCCGCCATGCCCTGAGCAGTTCGGAGGCGGTGGAAGGGGAAGTTCTGATCCAGGCAGGAACCGGTGAAACCTATTTTCAGGTCCACGGAACGCCGCTGAAAAACGCTCTCGGGGAGCAGATCGGCGCTTTGATCGTCCTTAATGATGTCTCCCGTCTCCGCCACCTGGAGAACATTCGCCGCGACTTCGTGGCCAACGTTTCCCACGAGCTCAGAACCCCTATCACCGCCATCAAGGGATTCGTCGAAACCCTGCTCGACGGGGCGCTGCACGTACCCGAAGAAAGTCAGCGTTTCCTTGCCATCATCAGCAAGCAGGCGGAGCGTCTCAACGCCATCATCGAGGACCTGCTGCGCCTTTCACGGATCGAACAGGACGAGAAAAAGGACTCCATCCCCCTGGAAATAAGGCCTTTGAGGGAAGTGCTCATCACTTCCGTTCAGGCCTGCTCATCCCTGCACCGGGAGCAGTCGATCCGAATCGATCTGGAATGCCCGCCCGAACTGAGCGCGGCGTTCAATCCCCCCCTGCTGGAACAGGCTATCACCAACCTGATTGACAACGCCATCAAATACAGCGGCAAAAACGGCCGGATTCTGGTCCGCGCCGAAGAGAATCAGCAGGGAATCCTGATCACCGTGCGGGATTGGGGTATCGGGATCGTAGAGGAGCACCTCCCCCGTCTCTTTGAACGCTTCTACCGGGTGGACCAGGCCAGAAGCCGTAACCTGGGAGGAACCGGGCTGGGACTGGCCATCGTCAAACATATCGCCCAGATACATCGCGGCACGGTCGGCGTGGTCAGTTCCCCCGGCAAGGGAAGCACCTTTTCCATTCAACTCCCTCCTCCAGGCGCTGTGATTCCCTCCGCCGATTAAAAAACCACATGGCATTTAAGCCCGGCGGGGAGGTTCAATTTGGGGTTGGGAAGCTCCACCCGCACCCCAAAGGTTCCGCTGGCCGCGTCGATCATCTGATCGACGATGACCACCTTGGCGGGGTGACTTCCGCCCACCGGGTCATCCAGGACCACATGGACATCCATTCCCTCCCGGATCGTGCCAAAAAACTCCACCGGTATCACCAATTCCACATTCAGCGGGTTGATTTGAGCCACCGTCAGAAAAGGTTCCTCGCCGACATACTCTCCGGGCGATCCTTGGCGCGATACCACCACGCCGTCGACGGTACTGCGGATGGTTCTCAGGGCCAGCCTTTCCTGAGCTTCGACCAGTTGCAGCTGCGCCAGTTGAATTTCCGTCTCGAGTTCGTCCTTGTCGTGAATTGAAATCAACTGTTTTTTGTACAGCTCCTGATTCCGCAACGATTTTCTTTGGCCATATTCGACGCGGGCCTGGGCCAGTCGCACCGAAGCCACTTCGACCCCGGATTTGAGCCGAGCCAGAATCTGACCCCGGGTTACCCGGTCCCCCCGCTCAACTTTGACGTCCTCCAGAATGCCCTCAACCTGGCTGCTGAAACCGACCCGTTGCTTGGGTTCCGTCAATCCTTCGAAGGAAGGAAGTTCCCTGGCAAAAGCCGCATTACCCCAACCCATCAGAAACAACAAAACCAACCATCGATTCATACCACCCCCCTGCAGAGAATCCGTTTCATTCCCCGAAAGCTCCAAAAACCTTTAAAACATCTATTCCAGTCGCCCCGAGAAAGAGAGCAGACCTCCTCGTGCCTGATCCTGCCGGAACAACTCCTTTCTGACCCGGGCATGATACTTTTCCACCCTTTTCTGGGTTTTGCGTATAGCCCAACGCGCCAGGATCTGTCCTGTTCCCGAGGTGGAGGCAACCATCTTTTTCACCAGCGGAAACAGGGAACCTCCCCGGTTTTCCTCAAATAGAAAATCGTCCAGAGAGAGGATCGCCTCGTAGCTGCCGGGGTCCCCCTGACGGCCGCACCGTCCGGCCAGTTGGCGGTCGATCCGCGCCGCCTCGTGACGTTCGGTGATGATCACATGAAGTCCGCCGATTTCACTTAACCCGGCGGCCAGTTTGATATCCGTTCCTCTCCCGGCCATATTGGTGGCGATGGTGATATTGCCGGGCAATCCGCCTTTGGCGACGATTCGCGCTTCTTCCGCGTCCTGCCGGGCATTGAGAACCTGATGCGGCAATCCCGCCTCGGCCACCAACCTGGACAACTCCTCGGAGGCGGCCACGGTGCGGGTTCCAACCAGCACCGGCCGGCCCTGGGAGTGCAAAGTCCGGATCCTCTCGACCACGGCCAGCCACTTCTGGCGGCGGGTTTCAAACACCCGGTCCGGCAGTCGTTGACGGATAACCGGTCGGTGGGGTTCTATTCTAATTGTCGGAAGGTGATAGACCGCCCATAGCTCTCCGGCAACCTCTCTGGCGGTGCCGGTCATCCCCGCGAGCTTCAGGTAACGGCGAAAGAAGCGCTGATAACTGATCTTGGCCAGAGGTTCCCGGCGCCTGGTCAGTTCGCATCCTTCCTTGATCTCGATCATCTGATGCAGCCCCTGTTCCCAGGAACGATCCGCCATCACCCGCCCGGTAAATTCATCGATAATCTGCACCTTGCCATCCCGGATCAGATATTGTTCATCGCGATGGAACAGGAACATGGCCGTCAATGCCTGATGGACGGCGGACTCCCGCCTCACCATGCTGTTCCAGGGAGGACCCAGGCGGGAGGCCTCATCGGCAACCCGTTGTCTCCCCTTTTCTTTCAGAAAAAGTTGGCGCCGGGCGGAATCGACGTGAAATTCGTCCCCTGCGACCAGCCGGGAGGCCAGGTCAAGAGCCTGCCGGAGAAAATTTTCCTCTTCCCGGACATCGGTTGTTCCGGAAATGATCAGGGGGGTACGGGCTTCATCCACCAGGATGCTGTCGGCTTCGTCGACGATGGCAAAATGGAGGCCGCGCATCAGAATGCGGTGGCTGCGAGGCCGGATGCCGTGCAGATATTCAGACTGCAGCAGCAGCGGATCAACCCGCTCGGCCAAGGTCAGGCGGTCACGCAGATAATCGAAGACCAATTCTTTGTTGGTCGCGTAGGTGACATCGCAGTGATAGGCCTGACTCCTCTCGGCCGGTGTTTGTCCATGAACCACCCGGCCGACGCGCAATCCCAGGGAACGGTAAAGGGGTTCCATGGTGTCGGCATCGCGGGAGGTCAGATAATCATTGACACTGATCACATGAACGGGAATCCCCGCCAGGGCCACGGTGCCGGCCGTAAGGGTCGCGGTCAGGGTCTTTCCCTCCCCCGTCTCCATCTCGGCGACCATTCCCTCCAGCATGGCCAGTCCCCCCATCAATTGACTTTCATAATGGCGAAGACCCAAAGTCCGCCAACTTATTTCCCGAATCAGAGCAAAGGATGTGACCAGATTTTGGGAAACTAGGCCATCACGATGCAGATTGCGGCGCAATAATAGTATTTTTTGCCGCAGTTCCTCTTCCGACATCCGCCCCAGGGGTTCGGACAACGCCTCGATTTCAGTCACCAGTCCCAACAAACGACGGCGGCGAAAAACAGCCGGACGTAAAAAACCGGCGATTTGATGAACCAGCCTGTCGAGATGGCTCTCCACCCGGTCGGATCGTTCCGGACGCAGATCCACGCTGGCCGGAGGATGGAGCAGGACAGAGGTCGCGGTCATGTTCTCCCGTTCTAGACGGAAAAGCGGCTCAGCAACAAGCGGCGAAGGGCTCGAAAGAGGCGCCATGCCAGCGGTTCCGAGGCATGTTCGAAACGGACGAAAACCCGTTCCTCAAGGCGATTGCTGTGTATCTTTTCCGGTTTGAGGACAAATTGGAAGAGTCGCTCCAGAACCTGGGCCTGATCCCGCTCCCGTGGGTCGAGGGCGAAGTTGCCACCCCCTTCCAGACTGAAGGCGAGACTCGGCAACACCCGGCTGGCGGCCGGCACTTCCCTGACAACGGCGGCGGGGACGACCTCGTCCATCGCCGCAGCGAAACGAACCTCCACGCCACGTGTATCCAATCGGACCCGTTCAATGTCGGCCTGGGGGACCAACACCCGAATCTCTATTTTTTCCCGGTCCAGCACATAGCCGACGGGGGTTCCGCGGCGGACAAAATTCCCGACCATATCTTGCGGATCGGGAAGGAAAAAGAAACCTTCGGCGGGACTGCGCAGCAGCAGCGCCTCCCTTTTTTGAAGAGCATGGGCGTATTCAGCTTCCAACCTCCCCAGTTCCTCCTGCATCATCGCCTTCTCGTTGCGATCCCCCAGCAGGCTCATCTGATAGCGAACACGGTACTCGGCCAGACGTGATTCCAGCAACCGCACCTGAGTTTCGAGATCGGGGTTGACACTGCGAATCAGGGGAACTCCGGCAGTCACCCTGCTGCCGTTTTCAACCAGGATTTCTGTGATGAAGCCGCTAGCGGCGGCATAGGCCCGCGTCTCTTCGGGCGCCCAGGTGATCCCTTCGCACAAGGTATGGTACGGCATGGGCAGGAAAAAAAACATCCCGGCCAGAAGAAACGCCGGCAGACCCAGCACCAGTACGACACGGTTGCGTTTACGCTGCATCTGAGTATTTTTCATCAAGAAGAAGGTCGCCCTCCATAGCGGCGCCACCACCATGACGGCTGCGGCCCAGAAAGCTATCAGCAGACCGATGAAAAAGAATTTTCCAGCGACAAACAGAACGATCCGGATGGAGATGAATATGCGGTAAGCAAAAGAGGACACCCCGTAGACCAAAAGCCAGGCCGCTTCCTTGCCGGTTTCAGCCGGACTTTCCGCCTCGCCGACGGCAAGCAGATACCGCTGGAGAAGATAACCGAGAAAACGGTTGCTGCGCTGTCCCAGATTGGGAATTTCCAGAAAATCGGCCAGCACGTAGTAGGCATCGAAACGAAGTAGAGGATTGCCGTTGAACAGGAGGGTGGAAACACCGGCAATCAGCATGACGTTGTAGGCGGCTGCGCGAACCGGCCCCGGCGAAACATTCAGCCAGACCAGCAAGGCCACCGCGGCCATGAACAGTTCAATCAGGATTCCTGCCGCACCTACCATCATCCGCCGGCGTTTGTCAGCAAATGCCAGGGATGAAGAGGCATCCACATAGGGTATCGGCATGAAAACGAGCAACATGACCCCCATTTCATGAACTTCCCCCCCCCAGTGCTTGACCAGCAAGGCATGTCCAAATTCATGGATGATCTTGAGCAGGGGATAAACCAGACCCACCAACGCCAGATTTTCGAGACTGAGCAAGGCATCGGTGAAACTGCCGCTCAGATCGGGCCAGTGAATGACCGCCGCCACCGTCGCAATGCCGACGGTCAGCAGCCAGAGCGCCGCCCCCCAACAACTGAAGCAGAAACGCATAAAAGGCAAAACAGCAGCCAGAAAACGATCGGGATCGACCAGGGGAAATCGAACCGAGAGGGGCGACATGAGGCCGGACATCAGGAGACCTGGGCGGCCCTGAGCGTGGCGCTTGTTCAGATCGCCGATATCGGGCAGGGTACAGGTTTGCAGCAGGTCACAACGAAACAGATGGGATAGAAGGCCAATTGCCTCGTCCTGGGTCGGCATATGATCGCCTAGCCGCGTACAGGCCGTTTCCCAGATCTGGGCGAGGGTGCGTCGACCGTCCATGAGCCCGATCAGTTGATAGGCTTCGGCGGAGAACCGGTGATGGCGGCCGGTAAAACGGTCTTGCATGACATACCAGTTCTGCCCGCGATAAGTATGCGGGACGATCTGCACATGACTGCGCAGACGCGGCTTCAAGGACGCCACCCGATACCATGACTGGCTGAAAAGAGACTCACTCATGCCCGAAGATTTCTATCCTGCGGCCCATGCCAAAACCATTGGCGAAAATGCTACGGCAGCCATTTCCAGGAAAATAACCTGATCCAGTCCAGCATCTCCCGTGTCCAGATGGAAATCAGGCTCCGCCGGTCGATAAATATCTTGCCGATTCCTTCCATCCCCGGCCGCAGGCTTTCATCGACTCTCTCGAGATCGCCTTCCACCCGGAAATAGTTTCGCCCTTCATCTGATTTGGCAATCGGGGTGATCTTGGAAACGGTGAAGAGAAATTCCTGTCCGGGAAGGGATGACAGCACCAGTTTTCCTTCCTGCCCGATGCGGACATCGGCGACCCGTCTTTCATCCACCTTCAAAATAAGCCGGTAGGCGTCAAGTGGAGTGATTTCGAACAAGGCATCACCCTGTCTGACGGCGCTGCCGAGTCGTTGGCTGAGATCGCCGCTGACCACCAGTCCGGGGAAAGGTGCCGTCAAACGGGTTCGGGACAAACGTCCCTCGATAAGATCGAGTTCAGCCTGGGTCTGCTCCAGTTGCGCCTTGATGATTTTGGATTTGGCCCAGTCGTGTCGTGAGAGAGCCTCTTGATGTTGACGGTCAAGCTGGCGAAGCTGGCTGTCTTTGGCAAGTTTTTCGAGACGCAGGTCACGGTCGTCCAGGGAACAAAGGAGAGCGCCCTGTTCAACCAGGTCACCGGCGCTGGCCGGCGCCTGATTGATAAAGCCGTCGAAAGGAACCACTATGGTGCGGCGGATGGCCCCCTCGAGGAAAGTTTCGGCGCTGAGCCGATAATCCCCGTCGGCCACCCCTGACCAGACCATCAGAACGATTGCCAGGGCAACTGAAATTTTCCGTCCGTAATGGCCGGGACCGGCCAGTCCGGATAATTGTCGTCCCCCTGCCTCCTTGATCCTCTGCCACAAGGGAAGATCAAGGCGATACTTGTTCTCCAGAGCCGGACCGACCAGGGCGGCAACGGCCCGAAAAAACTCGACATCCTTGTCCTGAAAGGGCTGGTCGGCGGCCCGCTCGCAGGTCAAGGCGCCATAGTAGTGCCCATTCCCATAGAGGGGGAAAGTGACGATTGAGGCCATCGCCTGTTGACGGGAGAGGGCTTCATGCTCCCGGCAGATCAACATTTCTTCGTCCAGTGGGGGATAGGCGATTTCCCGCCGCTGCAGGATCGCCTCGTCCATGACCTTCTCGATGGAGCGGGTCAGGTTCATTTTCCGGTCGATTTCGGCGCTGTTGGAAACCGCTTCCAAGGTGAGATGGTCACCCTGCAAAAAACCGAGACTGACCCGTTCACAGCGGCCGGCAGCCGCCAGTTCGGTAACAAACGACATCGCTGCCGAGGAAAAGCGATCTTCCGCCAAGGTCACCGCCAACATATCGACAGCGGTTTTCAGGCGCACCAGAACTGTTTGATCCTCCTCCGACCGCCTCCGGCGGATCAGCAGTTCCAGCCAGGAAATGCCCCATTGCAGCTGTTCCATGGCCTGCCGGAGTTCCGCTTCTTTCGAAGCGGTAAGTTCCATGGCCACGACTCCCCGCAACTTGTCATCCACCAGCAACGGGTAGGCGACAGCATAGTTCAAGCCGGGGTCCAGTTCCAGCAGAAGCCCGTATTGCGCCTCGATGACTCTTTCGACCACATCGGAGAGCCGTTGTGGATTGCTCCCAGAGCGCGGCCACCCGGCTACCGGAGCAAATGGTTTAGAGCCTTCCGACATGACCAAAAGACTTTGGGTCACCCCCTGAACAAAAGCGCTCTCCAAGGCCAGCCAACCCTGATAATAGTCCCGGTCATTGGCGGCCAGACTGAATTCAGACCACAACTTCTGGGTATCGACCTGGAGCTCGGTGTCTGTTGAAGCGTGAATTCCGTCCATTTCCGACCCTCTACCTCTTTCCCCGCAATTTCGCGACGCCACCGAAAATGGATTTTATCCTAGATGGTACTTCTTGATGTTTCAAGGTCTTATCTGCCGAGTGATAAAAATGCCCGGCACGATCCTGCTTCGTGTCGGGCATTATTTTTCGGTGAGGGAAAAAATCAGTCCGCTGTTTTTTCCGGGACGTCCATCTGCAGTTCACCGAAGCGATTTTCGTATTCCCTCATGGTGTTGGTGAGTAGAACCGCCAGCCTCTTGGCCGCGAATGGATTGAGAATCAGTCGGTCCGAGAGCTCTATGGTCAGCTCTTTCTGGGCGGGATGCCAGTTTTTATTGGTGCCGAACATCAGTGACACCTCTTCGCGAGTGCTGGAAACGTTGCACACATTGGCGTAGGTGCTGCGCATTTTAGAACCATCCCAGCGAATGGTGGTCTGCTCCTGCCCCTCGGGGTTCGCTTCAACTGCTTTTTTTTCTTCCTTTTGCATTACTTCCCTCCTGATAGGTTCTGTTTTTTTTCCATACAGAAACGGCCCTGTTGGCAATCCCGGCGTTATTCCCCACTCTGGTCGGTACGCCGTACTTTTGTCCTAATCCTCACAAAAAACGGATGTCATTGACCTAGTGAAAATCTTCCGGCCTGGCGAAAACTGCCCCAAATCCTCAAGGGTTGGCCATTGGGCCCTATTTCATGTCTTCCCCCGCCGATGTTCGTCCGGATCGGGCTTCTTTCATCTCCACCATGAATCCGGTTCTCTGCACCAGCCGCCCAACGGAACCATTCCCACCCTCTCCCTCGGAGTCGCTTAAACGACCGCTGTTCCACCGCCAGCTACGCAACCTCGGCACGGAGAAACGCTGCAGTTCCTCTTGAGCCAAAACCCCACCCCTGGACTCACGGCGACCAAAGGCGACACCCCATCCGGCGCAGCCTGCCACCAGAGTCTGCAGCCCCTCGAAGGAATCGGCCTGTTTTTCTTCGCCGGCTGCCCTGTCCACAGCTTCAGGCGCCTGTTCAGTCATTTCCTGAGGCTGTTCAGGTTCCTTCGGCGGCGCTTCGGTGGGAAGCTCGCTCTCCTGTTCCGTGGACGGAGGTTCGACAACCGGTTTGGCCGGTTGGGGAACCTTTTCAGGGTCGGAGAAATATCCGAGAGCCGTGGAGGCGACGGACCCTCCGTGGTGGCTGATCC
>JAAZDE010000174.1 GCA_012512925.1 Desulfuromonadaceae bacterium | reverse complement strand
GTTTTTTCCACGAAGTTCATCAGTTCGCGGACATTGCCCGGCCAGGAATGGCCCTTCAGGGCCAAGATGGCGTCTTCGGTCAGGGCGGGGGGGCGGCGGCCTTCCTGCAAGGCAAGGTCGTTGATAAAATGGCGCGCCAGTAGAGGAATGTCTTCCGGCCGGTCGCGCAGGGGTGGAATGTGAATCTCCACGACGTTGAGCCGGTAGAAAAGATCCTCACGGAAGCGACCGGCCCGCACCTCGTCCCG
Source organism: Desulfuromonadaceae bacterium (assembly GCA_012512925.1). Lineage (GTDB taxonomy): Bacteria > Desulfobacterota > Desulfuromonadia > Desulfuromonadales > JAAYDE01 > JAAYDE01. Next base: position 6,215 of record JAAZDE010000174.1, on the reverse strand, counting down.
CAGATTCCTGGCCGTGGCGACGACCACCCGCACATCGACCTTCGATGATTTCGTTTCGCCGACAGGCCGCACCTCGCCTTCCTGGAGAACCCGCAGCAGCTTCGGCTGCAGATCGAGGGGCAGTTCGCCGATTTCGTCGAGAAAGAGGATTCCTCCTCCGGCGGCGGCGAACAGCCCTTCACGGGATCGGTCGGCGCCGGTGAAGGCGCCCTTGGCGTGGCCGAAAAGCTCGCTCTCGATCAATCCGGCCGAGATCGCCCCGCAGTTGACCGAAATAAAAGGCCCTTCTCTCCGGCCGCCCCAATGATGCAGCGCCCGTGCCGCCACCTCCTTTCCCGTTCCGGTCTCTCCCGTCACCAGCACCGGAAAAGAGGCGTCCGCCACCTGCCGTATCAGGCGGCGCACAGCTTCGGCCGCGGCGCTCTCGCCGATAAAACCGGCCGGACTCTTCTCTTTGAGTTTTTGCCGCAGGTGAAGGTTTTCCTTTTGCAGGCCGATCCGCTCCTCGGCTTTCTTAAGACAGAACACCACCTCGTCGGTCTTGAAGGGTTTGGAAACATAGTCATAGGCCCCCTGCTTGAGGCATTCCACCGCCGTGTCCACGGTTCCGTAGGCGCTCATCATGATGACCGTGAGATGGGGTGATTGGTGGTGGATTTCCCGCAGCAGGGCAAGGCCGTCCCGCCCCGGCATGCGGATATCGCAGAGGACCGCGTCGGGATCGCCGCCGGCAACGGCCGTCAAGGCCTCGTCGCCGTCGGCCGCCTCGAGAACCCGGTAGCCGCGGCGCTCCAGCAGGAGCCGGAGCATATGGCGCATGGAGGCCTCGTCATCGACGATCAATATGGTTTCAAATCGCATCCGTTACCCCCAGGGTCTTTCGGAGGATGACGCAAAAGGTGGTTCCCCCCCCGGGCCGCGAAGCGACCTCGATCCTCCCCCCGGCGTCGGCGACGATCCGGCGGCAGATGGCCAGCCCCAGTCCGCGTCCTTTGCCCGTTGCCCGGGTGGTGAAAAAAGGCTCGAAGAGATAGGGCAGGTTTTCCTCGGGGATGCCCTCCCCCTGATCCATGACGCTCAGCCGAATGTTCTCCCCGTCCTCTTCCCCTTTCAGCACAATCGGCCTCGGGGAAGCGGAGACGGAGGCGTCACGGGCGTTAATCAGCAGATTGACGAAGACCTGGACCAGTTGATGGCGGGGCATCGACACCCTGGGGAGGGATTCCGGCAGGCCGTCGCTGACGGGGACAGCCCCGCCCCGCTGATGGAGAAGCATGGTCCGGGCCTCGCGCACCGCCTCGACGGGATCGAAACAGTCGATGGCCTCCGGCTTGCGGGGGGAAGCGTACTCGAGAAGCTCCCGCACCAGGCAATTGACCCGCTCGATCTCCCCCAGGGCCCGCTCGGCGATCTCCCGCTGGTTTTCGTCGGCGGCTTCGCTCCCCAAAATTTCGACGTATCCCTGCACCGCCGCCAGGGGATTGCCCAGTTCATGGGCCATGCCGGCGGCGAGATGGCCGATGGAGGCCATCTTGGCCGCCTGTATCAGCTCTTCGCGGGTTTCCCCGAGTTCCCTGTTGGTGTTTTCCAGTTCCCGGATGTAGCTTTCGGCTTCCCTTCTCTTTTCCCTCAAAGAATGGATCATGGCATTGAAGGATTCCGCTAGCGAGGCGAACTCCTTCGGCCCCTCGGCCGTTATCCGGCAGTCCAGATCGCCCGCGGCGACGCGCCGGGTGCTGGCGTTGAGGGATTCCAGGGGCCGGACGACGTTTTTCCCCAAAAGGATGACGCCGAACCCGATGATGATCAGGGCGGCGGGCAGGGCGTAAACAAAGTACCCGGGCATTTCCGAGGCGATGCGGATCGGGATGTCCCGAAGGGGGAAATCGACCACCAAAATCCCCCGGGGGAAAGGAGAGTTCGCCGAAAGGGAGGCCGACACCCGTAACGGCTTTATTTCTTCCGTTTCCCATCCGGAAAAAAAGAGGCTGAAAAAAGGGGCATGATCGAAATCGATCCGCAGGCCACCGGTAAAGATGCCCCTTCGCAGATCAGCCGCTGAAACCGGCATCATGGAATTCCCGTTATAATCCGCGACCTGCCGGAAACCGCCGTCGAAAAGCGCCCAGGCCGAAACACTCCCCTGATTCTGCAGGACTCTCAACCTGTGCAGAAGACCGGTGTCGCCCTCCTGCCTCACCGGGGAAAGCGGCGGGCCGGTCTCCGCCAGAAGCACCAGCCGGACCGTCTCTTCGGCCAGGGAAACCCGCTGCGAAATCAGCGTTTTTTCCATGAAGCGAACCCACAGCAGGCAGGAAAAGAACAGCACCGCTGTCAGCAGGATGGCCAGGTTGAGAAGAACCTCGGTTCGCAGCCCGACCCGGCGAACGGTGAAAAGCCATGACCAGATGTTCATGAACGGCTTTCGATGCAAGATATGTACTCAAAAAACATGAAGAAAGGGGATGAAAAAGCCCTGGGGACGGAATATACTCGGATGCTTGAAGGCCGGCCTGAAAAGTGCCAACCCCTCAAACTCATGGATTGGGGGCACTGTTCCTTTTTTTCCGGCGGAACAGTTACACCTGTGTTTTGGGAGAAAAACGCCATGAACCTACGTTTACCGGCCGAATGGGAAGAGCAGGACGCCATCCTCATGGCCTGGCCCCATGAGAAAACCGATTGGCGCCCCCGCCTGGCGGCGGCCCGGAAAACCTTCGCCGATATCATGGGGCATATCCTCGCCCGCGAAAAAGTGGTGCTGATCGCGCCCGACCTGGATGCTTTGCGTCGGGATCTGGCCTCCTTCCCCGTGCCCCGTTTGCGCCTTATCCTTTATGAAACCGCCACCGACGACACCTGGACGAGGGATTTCGGTCCCATTGCCGCGATTCAAAACGGCAAACCTTTCCTGATCAATTTCGAGTTCAACGGCTGGGGGGAAAAGTATCCGGCCTACCATGACAACCGGGTCACCCAAGTTCTACACCGGCGAGGACTTTTCAGAACCCCCGCGTTGATCCGTCCCGGCCTGGTTCTGGAGGGGGGAAGCATCGACAGCGACGGAAAAGGCGCTTTGCTGACCACCGAGCGCTGCCTGCTGAACCCCAACCGCAATCCCTATCTGAGCAAAACCGAACTGGAGGAAAAGCTGGCGGAATTGATGGGCATCAAGAAATTCCTGTGGCTGCGCCACGGTTATCTGGCCGGGGACGACACCGACGGCCATGTGGATATCCTGGCCCGTTTCTGCTCCGCGGATACCATCGCCTTCAGCAGCTGCGAGGACGAAGGCGACGAGCACTTTCAGGAGCTCAAAAGGATGGCGGAGGAGCTGGCCGATTTTCGCACCGAGGACGGAAGACCCTACCGGCTGATCCCCCTGCCGATTCCATCCGCCCGACTTGACGAAACCGGGCGGCGTCTGGCCGCCGGTTACGCCAACTTTCTGATCATCAACCGCGCCGTTTTGGTCCCGACCTATGACGACCCGAAGGATGCCGTCGCCCTGGAGAGATTGCGGGAGGCCTTTCCGGACCGGGAAATCATAGGCATCGATTGCCGGGAGCTGATCCGCCAGGGAGGGTCGCTCCACTGCGCCACCATGCATCTGCCGAAAGGAATCCTGGGATGAAGCATCTGACCGTGGCCGCCCTTCAGTTGCGTTTTGGCGCCGATATCGAGGCCAACCGGCGACACTGCGCCGCGGCCATCGAAAAGGCCGCCGGCCAGGGAGCGGAGCTGGCCGTTTTGCCGGAACTCCACAATACCCCCTATTTCTGCCAGACCGAGGAAACCTCCCGCTTCGACCTGGCCGAACCGATCCCCGGTCCTTCCACCGATCTTTTCGGCCCCTTGGCCCAGCATCTCGGCATCACCATCGTCCTCTCCCTTTTCGAACGGCGCGCCCCAGGTCTTTGCCACAACACCGCCGTGGTCATCGACAGGGATGGCGCCATCGCCGGAAAATACCGCAAGATGCACATCCCCGACGACCCGGGATATTACGAAAAGTTCTACTTCACCCCCGGCGACCTCGGCTTTCTGCCGGTGAAAACCGCCGTCGGCTCTCTGGGGGTTCTGGTCTGCTGGGACCAGTGGTTCCCCGAGGCGGCCCGCCTCATGACCCTGGCCGGGGCCGACCTGCTGATTTATCCGACCGCCATCGGGTACGACCCCAGGGAGGATCCGGCCGACCGGAAAAACCAGTTGGAGGCCTGGCTCACCATCCAGCGCTCCCACGCCGTCGCCAACGGTCTGCCGGTGGTCAGCGTCAACCGGATCGGCTTCGAACCTCATCCCACGGAAAAGGATTACGGAATTGAATTCTGGGGAAACAGCTTTGTGGCGGACGCCCAAGGAGCCTTTCTGGGACGGGCCGGGGACAAGGAGGAGGAGATTCTGCTGATGACCATCGATCCCGCCAGGGCGGAGGCCACGAGAAGGATCTGGCCCTTCCTGCGCGACCGCCGCATCGACGCCTACGGGGATCTGCTGAAACGCTTCCGGGACTGATAAAAAGCCGCTTGCGGCTGGTAGCTCGTGGTCAGGGGCCTTTGTTTGACTGCCCGCCATAGGCTACCAACAGATTTTCTGCCACCGGCCACGAGCGGCCTTTCTCATTTTTTCAATCGCCCCTACTTCCTCGCCTGGGGCAGCAACCCTTCCAGCAGATGAAACAGCTCCTCCATGTCCTCCATGGTGTAATCCCCCATGTGGGCGATGCGGAAGGTCTCGTTTTTGATCTTGCCGTAGCCGTTGTCGATGGCGTAGCCCTTTTCAGCGGCCAGTTTCTTGAGCAGTTCCAGATCGGTGCGGCCGTCGTTGCGGGCGCAGGTCAGGGTCACCGAGCAGTACCCCGGTTCGGGAAAGAGGGTAAAACCCCGCTCGAGGACCCACTGGCGGGTCGCCCTGGCCATCCGCAGATGACGCTGGTAGCGGTTCTCCAACCCCTCGGCGAACATCTTGTCGAGCTGATGATCGAGAGCGAAGATCTGGCTCAGGCATGGAGTGCTGGGTGTGTTGTGCTTCTCATCCATGGCGGCAAATTCAAGAAAATCGAAGTAATAGCCCCGCCCCGGGGTCTTGGCGGCCTTCTCCAGCGCTTTGTCGGAGACGGCGAAAACGGCCAGTCCCGGCGGCAGGCCGAAGGCCTTCTGCACTCCGGCCAGGCAGACATCGGTCCCCAGGGAAGCGAGATCGAGAGGAACGGCGCTCATCGAGGAGACGGTATCGACGATAAAAGAAACCTCCGGATAGCGGCGCATCACCGCGGCGATCTCCGCCAGCGGGCTCATCACCCCGGTGGAGGTTTCATTGTGGATCAGGGTCATGGCGTCGTATTTCCCGGAAGAGAGCGCTTTATCCACCATGTCCGGGGTGACCGGCCGCCCCCAGTCGACGGCTACCAGGTCGGCCTCCTTGCCGCAGCGCAGGGTAACATCGTGCCACTTCCTGGCGAAGGCACCATTGGCGAAATTGACGCACCGTTTCTGGACCAGATTGCGGACCGCCCCCTCCATGACCCCAAAGGCGCTGGAAGTGGAGAGAAAAACCCGCTCCCCGGTACCGAGCAAGGTTTTCAGACGGCTCACCACCCTCTCGTGAAGCCCCGCGTATTCCTTGGTACGGTGGCCGATCATCGGCTTGGCCATGGCCGCCAGCACATCGGGACGCACCTCGACCGGTCCCGGCACATAGAGTTTCTTCGCCATTTTTGAATCCTCTCCTGACATTGATGTGAAAAACCGCACAACCCCTGCCGACAACTTCCCACAGGCTCCCCGCTAATTAGCATCATCAACAAGAAATTGTCAATGTTCGCCGCTCCCCCGGCCCCTGACTCGCCTCTCGCGGACAAGGATTTTTTTCCGGAGAATTCCCTTGACTTTCAACCGGCAGGAATTATATTAGGTTCCGTTGTTAGCAAACTGCACCATCGAGTGCTAACAACGGCAAAGAGCCAAAAAAAGCCGGAAGGAATCACCTTCCGGATCATTCTTGCATCGGCTAAGGCCAAACAAGCTAAACCAGAAAGGAGCGGAAAAAATGAAGGTAAGACCTCTGCAGGACCGCATCATCGTGGAAAGGATCGAAGAAGAAACCAAAACCGCCGGCGGACTGATCATCCCCGACACCGCCAAGGAGAAACCCCAACAGGGCAAAGTCCTGTCCGTCGGCAAAGGGAAAAAACTCCCGGACGGCAAAACCGTCCC
>JAAZDE010000173.1 GCA_012512925.1 Desulfuromonadaceae bacterium | reverse complement strand
GGCCCCGCGGGGGTTTGAGAACCCCTTGTCGGCAGAAGGTAAAAAACAGGGCAAGGAGGGCTAGGCAAAGCGGGTGGTAAAGACCCGCATGGGGCGCAGGTGAGATTTTTCCTGATGATCGGTTGTGCGTGAGTCGTTTATGGTCTATAATCGCCTCAAAATATGAGGCGAAAAGGTGGCTTGAATGACTCAAAAACATCGATTCATCTGGGAACTGCCTTTCTGGCCCCAGTTTCGCTGGGACGATGCGGCACTTCTCAAGCCCCTTGGGAACTGCCGGTATCAGCAGGGCCGCCTGCTGACGCAGATGAAGGAACTGGGGCTTGAGGTCAGGGAGCACGCCCGCGCCGAAGTCCTCATCGAAGAGGCCTTGAAAACCTCCGAAATCGAGGGCGAGAAGCTTGACGTCCAGGCGGTGCGCTCCTCCGTCGCCCGGAGACTCGGTTTGCCGACGGCCGGGTTGCCTTCCTCCCCCAACCGGCAAGCCGATGGGGTCGTTGAAATTCTCCTGGACGCCACTCAGGGGCATGATGAGGAACTGACCACGGCCCGGCTTTTTGGTTGGCATGCAGCCCTTTTCCCGACAGGCTACTCCGGGCTGCACAAAATCAACGTCGCTTCCTGGCGCGATGACCGCGAGGGGCCGATGCGGGTTGTTTCGGGCCCCGTCGGGCGGGAGACCATCCATTACCAAGCGCCTCCCGCAGAGCGGCTCGACGCCGAAATGGACAAGTTTCTTCGCTGGTGGAAGGAAAGCCGTGGGCAATGGGAGGGACTGCTTCGCGCTGCGGTGGCTCACCTGTGGTTCGTGGCCATCCATCCTTTCGATGATGGCAACGGCAGAATTGCCCGCACCCTGACCGATATGGCTTTGGCCCAGGATGAAGGTCTCTCGACCAGGTATTACAGCCTTTCCTCCCGGATCATGGTGGAGCGAGAGTCTTATTACGCCATTCTGGAGCGCACCCAAAGGGGGGATGGTGACATCACCGGATGGCTTCTGTGGTTTTTGGACTGCATGTCCAGAGCCATTCTGGGCTCGAACGATCTGCTGACCAGCATCATGCGGAAGGCCCGTTTCTGGCGCCTTCATGCCCAGACTGAACTGAACGAGAGGCAGCGCAAAGTCCTCAACCGCCTTCTTGATGCCGGGCCGAGTGGATTTGAAGGCGGGCTGACCAACCGCAAATATGCGGGCCTCACCCATGTCAGCCGGGCGACTGCCCAACGAGAACTGGCGGACATGGTCGGGAAGGGAATCCTTCAGCCCAAACCAGGGGGCGGGCGAAGCGCCAGCTATGATCTGCCTTGGGACAGCATCTCGGTGTGAGGCGATTGGCCCCATAAACGACTCAAATATTGAGCTTTTTATCCGCTTTCCTTGGAGTTGATGATGAACCTCTAAAAAGGGTCTTGACAGAAATTCAAGTGCCGTTAGATTAAAGCTATTCAATCCACGCTATGTATTCATAGTGACTCCTCCCCTTCCCAGGGCAGGACAAAGTTTCGGAGAAAGCCTCCGATCCCAACACCCCAGGCATGGGGCGAATCAGCAGGGGGGATAGCGGACCGTCTGGTGAACCGATCTTCATCCGGCAGCAGCCTCCCCCCATCTCGGACCGCTTTCCCAGGTTTTACCCCGGAAGGCGGCGCATGGAAAAATCGCACGTTTTCTCGGCGTGTGTCGGAATACCCGATCACCAGACCCGTTTTGGCGTAGAGCCGGAATGGGTTTTTTGTTGCCGAAAACAACCATCCCGGCCGGGAGGAGACATCTTCCCGAAAGGGGATGACTCCTTTCCGTCGGGCTAACCGAAGAAAGGAGAAAAGGCAATGCTCAACAAAACCCAATTGATTGGAAGGCTGGGAAACGATCCGGACTACCGCTGCACTGCTTCAGGGACGCCCATGGCGACTTTCTCGCTGGCGACCTCCGAGCGGTTCAAGGGGAAGGACGGAGAAACCCAGGAATTCACCGAGTGGCACACCATCGTCGCCTGGCGCAACCTGGCGGACACCTGCCGCAAGTACCTGGCCAAGGGTAGTTTGGTCTATGTCGAAGGCAAAATCCGCAAGCGGAAATACCAGGACAAAGACGGAAAGGACCGCTCCATTACTGAAATCATGGCGGACCAGGTGAAGTTTCTGGACAGGGCCGAGAATGGTTCGAACGACCGGCCCCGGACCGAGGAAGAACCTTTTTAAGCGCTAGAACAACATGTCACCACCCCGGCAGGGGAGACAGCGATCTCCCCGGAAAGGGGTGCCCTGTCTCCCCGTTCGGGCCAACCCGGCCAAGGAGACAGCGATGATCGCAAAAGCCCAAGCAGCTCTCGTACCCCAAATCCACCACCATAATCTACCGGTTCCCGCCCCCTTTTTTGACGAGGAGAAAATCAGCCTCATCAAGCGGACGATCTGCAAAGGGGCCACGGACGACGAACTTCAACTGTTCATCAGCCAGTGCAAGCGCACCGGCCTGGACCCTATCGCCCGCCAGATCCACGCCATCAAGCGTTATGACTCGGCCCAGAATCGCGAGGTCATGACGATCCAGACCTCCATTGACGGATTCCGCCTGATTGCCGAACGCACCGGGAAATATGAAGGGCAGCTCGGGCCTTTCTGGTGCGGCAAGGACGGGGAATGGCGTGAGGTTTGGCTCGAAGAAGGCGCTCCGCCGTTTGCGGCGAAGGTCGGCGTTCTTCGAACCGACTTCAGGGAACCCCTTTGGGCC
>JAAZDE010000172.1 GCA_012512925.1 Desulfuromonadaceae bacterium | reverse complement strand
CCATCAAGGTGGTTTCCAACGTTCACTTTCACGAAGGGGACGACCCGGAGCTTTGCTATCGCCAGGCTCTGGGCCATATCGATGAACTGATCCGCAAGCTTAAGGGACCGGTACCCGCTACTCCCCCCAGGGTGAAGAAGGGTACTGGAGAAATGACCTCCAACTTTACCCATGAAGGTTTTCTTGCGGCGGTAGAGCGCTGTAAAGAATATGTCCGCCAAGGGGATGTTTTCCAGGTAGTGATTTCCCAGCGTTTTTCCGCTTCCCTTGACGCCTCGCCGTTTGATGTCTATCGTCTGCTGAGGACCATCAACCCCTCCCCTTACCTCTACTTTTTAAGGATGTTCGAAACCTTTGTGATTGGCGCCTCACCGGAGGTCATGGTGCGCAAGGAGGGGGATCGGGTCGAGTTGCGTCCCATCGCCGGTACCCGCCCCAGGGGCTTGACGGTTTCCGAAGACCAAGGTTATGAGGAGGAGTTGCTGGCCGACCCCAAGGAACGGGCGGAACACATCATGCTGGTCGATCTGGGGAGAAATGATCTGGGCCGGGTCTGCAGCGCCGGGAGTGTCCGCGTCAACGATCTGATGGTGACCGAGCGATACTCCCATGTGATGCACATCGTCTCCAATGTCCAGGGGGTTCTTGAGAAAGGCAAAGATGCCTTCGATGCCTTTCGAGCGGTATTTCCCGCCGGTACCCTGTCGGGTGCGCCCAAAATCCGGGCCATGGAGATCATCGACGAACTGGAACCCTGTCGACGGGAAATCTATGGCGGCGCGGTCGGTTATTTCTCCTTTACCGGTAACATGGATATGGCCATTGCCATTCGCACTCTGGTGGTCAAGGACGGCAGAGTATATGTTCAGGCCGGTGCCGGCATCGTAGCTGATTCCCAGCCGGAAGCCGAGTATCAGGAGACCCTGAGCAAGGCGCGGGGAGTGATCAAGGCCATCGAACGGGCCGCCGGCGGGATCGATTGACATGCTGTTGATGATCGACAATTATGATTCCTTCACTTACAATCTGGTCCAGTATCTGCGTGAGCTGGGCAGCGAGGTGATGGTCTATCGGAACGACCGGATCGGGATTGATGAGATCAGACAACTTGCTCCCGACAGGATCGTGATTTCCCCCGGTCCTTGCACTCCCAATGAAGCCGGGATCTCCGTGGAGGTGGTACAGCGGTTTGCCGGAGTTATCCCGGTGCTGGGGGTTTGTCTGGGGCACCAGGCGATCGGGCAGGCGTTTGGCGGGCGTATCGTCCGTGCCGACCTGCTGATGCATGGAAAAATCAGTCAGGTTTTTCATGATGGCACCGGAATATTTGCCGGAATCGCCAATCCCTTCGAGGCCACCCGCTATCATTCCCTGGTGATTGAGAAAAATTCGGTTCCCGAATGCCTGCGGGTGACGGCGTGGACCGAGGAGACGGAAATTATGGGAATCAGCCACCGGAAATACCCTGTCTGGGGAGTACAGTTTCATCCGGAATCGATTCTTACCGTGGAGGGAAAAAACATCCTGAAGAATTTCCTGAAAATTTCTTCGAATTTATAATGGAAAAGTATTCGACATGATCAAGGAAGCTATTGCCAGGGTTGTGGAGCGACAGGATTTGTCCGAAGCGACGATGATCACGGTGATGGATGAGATTATGGGCGGGGAATCGACTTCCGCCCAGATTGCCTCATTCATCACCGCCCTGCGCATGAAAGGGGAAACGGTCGATGAGATAACCGGGGCCGCCAAAGTGATGCGGGCTCGAGCGACCCCCATACGGGTCGGGAAGATTGTCGGCATCGACCGGGATGAGATCAACGTGGAGCGGGAATCGATTCTGGACACTTGCGGCACCGGCGGCAGCGGTACCAAAAGTTTCAATATCTCCACCACGGTGGCCTTCATTCTGGCCGCCAGCGGGGTCAAGGTTGCCAAACATGGCAACCGGTGTATCTCTTCCGCCTGCGGCAGTGCCGATGTCCTGGAGAAACTCGGCGTCAATCTTGATACCAGCCCGGAACGGGTCACCGAGTGCATCAATGCTCTGGGTATCGGTTTTCTTTTCGCCCCCGCCCTTCACGGGGCGATGAAGCATGCCATAGGACCACGCAAGGAGATCGGCATCCGCACCATCTTCAACATTCTCGGGCCGCTCACCAACCCAGCCGGGGCCGATCGGCAGGTTCTCGGCGTATATCGCCGGGAACTGGTGGAGCCTATTACACGAGTGTTGCAGAAGCTTGGCTGCCGTAGAGGCTTTGTGGTCCACGGCAGCGACGGCATGGATGAGGTTACCCTGACCGGCCCGACCTGGGTCGGCGAGATTCGCAGTGACAAACTCCATTTTTATGAGGTGAAGCCGGAGGATTACGGTTTGAGTTGCTGTACCCTCGATGAATTGCGGGGCGGGGACGCCGAGCAGAATGCCCAGATCGTGCGCGCCATCCTGGGGGGAGAAAAAGGGCCTCGCCGGGATGTGGTGCTGCTCAACAGCGCTTTTGCCCTGTTGGCCGCCGAGCGGGTCGAAAGTGTCATGGAGGGAGTCCAAAGGGCGGCCGCCGTTGTCGACCAGGGGTTGGCTCTGGAGAAACTGGACGGCTTGGTGGAAATGACGATGGCATGATCCTGGACGGGATTCTGGAGCGCAAAAGGGAAGAAGTGGCGGCGGCCAAAAAAGTGACGTCACCGACCGAACTCCGGGAGTGGATTGAGGCGCTGGCGCCGACGCGGGGATTTGCTGCGGCCCTTCGCCGAATGTCGGAAAGGGGCACGGCCATCATCGCCGAAATCAAGAAGGGGTCCCCCTCCAAGGGGATTATTCGATCCGATTTCGATCCCGTGGCCATTGCCCGCTGCTATGAACGAGGGGGGGCCGCCGCTCTTTCCATCCTCACCGATGAGCATTTTTTTTTCGGTCGCCTCGATTTTTTGTCTCTGGTGGCAAAAGCCGTTTCCCTTCCTTTGTTAAGGAAGGATTTCATCATCGATTCTTTTCAACTCCTTGAGGCCCGCGCCTATGGCGCCGATGCCGTGCTGCTGATCGCCGCCGCTCTGCCGGCGCGGAAGATGACCGAATTGGCTGAAGAGGCACACAATCTGGGGCTTGACGTCCTCCTCGAGGTGCATGACGAAAAGGAGTTGGCGACGGCTCTGGCAATCCCGGCCGATCTGCTCGGCATCAACAACCGCAGCCTGAATACCTTTCACACGGATTTGGCGGTGACCGAACGTCTTCTTCCGCAGATTCCCCCGGGAAGACTCGTGGTCAGTGAAAGCGGCATTCACTGTCGCGCCGATATTGATCGTCTGCTCCGGGCCGGCGCCAGAGCTTTTCTGGTCGGGGAAAGCCTGATGCGGGAAAAGGATGTGACAGCTCCGCTGGCGGCTCTGCTGAACGACCGGGGCGGGAGGTCATGACGCGGGTCAAGATCTGTGGCATTACCAATGTTGGGGATGCCTTGCATGCCGCCGGGATGGGAGCCGACGCCCTCGGTTTCATCTTTTACCCAAAAAGTCCCCGCTATGTGGAGCCGGCGTTGGCCAAGGCCATTATCGGCCAACTTCCCCCCTTCGTCGTGACGGTAGGTCTGTTTGTCGATGAAGCCACCGAGCGGGTTCAGGAGGTATTCGATTTCTGCGGTCTGGACAGGGTGCAACTGCATGGTGATGAGGACCCGCGCCGTTTCGGCCTGACGCCGCGACAGGTGATCAAGGCGGTGAGGGTGAGGGGGGCAGATAGCCTTTCCGACCCCGGATATTGGTGCGATTATCCGCTGCTTTTGGATACCTGGTCGGAAAAAGGGGTCGGCGGCACCGGACAGACCTTTGACTGGATGCTGGCGGCGCATCTTTCCGAAAGGTACCGGATCATCCTGGCTGGCGGTCTCAACCCGGAAAATGTCGCCGCGGCGGTCGCCGCCGTTCGCCCTTACGGGGTCGATGTCGCCAGCGGGGTGGAGCGCTCCCCGGGAACCAAGGACAGAGATAAGGTGGCGGCTTTCATTTCGGCCGCCAAAGGGATAAAACATGTTTGATACGAAGAACCTACCCGACGAAAAAGGGCATTTTGGAGAGTACGGCGGGCGTTATGTGGCCGAAACCCTGATGCCGGCCCTGATCGAATTGGAAGAGGCCTACCAAAAGGCCAAAAATGATCCTTCCTTTCAGCGGGAACTCGATTATTACCTGGCCGATTATGTGGGGCGTCCTTCCCCCCTTTATTTTGCCCGGCGTTTGACCGAACATTGCGGCGGCGCCCGCATCTATTTGAAGAGGGAGGATCTCAATCACACCGGCGCCCACAAGGTAAACAACACCGTCGGTCAGGCGCTGCTGGCCCGAAGGATGGGCAAGCCGCGTCTTATCGCCGAAACCGGCGCCGGCCAGCACGGCGTCGCCACGGCGACGGTGGCCGCTCTGTTCGGCCTCAAATGCGAGATTTTCATGGGTGCCGAGGATATCCGCCGGCAGGCGCTGAACGTTTTCCGCATGAAACTGCTGGGGGCCAAGGTCCATGAGGTGAAAAGCGGTACCTGTACTCTGAAAGATGCCATGAACGAAGCGTTGCGCTTCTGGGTGACCGAGGTGCGCGATACCTTCTATATCATAGGCACCGTGGCCGGCCCCCATCCCTATCCGATGATGGTGCGGGATTTCCAGGCGGTGATCGGCAATGAAGCCCGACGCCAGGTGCTTGCCGCCGAAGGGCGACTCCCTGATCTGGCGGTGGCCTGCATCGGCGGCGGTTCCAACGCAATCGGCATGTTTTATCCCTTTCTGGGCGATGAACAGGTAAGGCTGATCGGGGTGGAGGCTGGTGGTTTCGGTTTGGCGAGTGGAAAGCACGCCGCCAGCATCTGTCTCGGTCAGGTCGGTGTGTTGCATGGCAACAAAACCTATCTGCTGCAGGATGGGAATGGGCAGATCCAGAACGCTCATTCCGTCTCCGCCGGTCTCGATTATCCCGGAGTCGGGCCGGAACATGCCTTTTTGCATGATGCGGCAAGGGTCGAGTATGTCGCCGTCACCGACGAGGAGGCCTTGCGGGCCTTTCGCCTGTTGACGGAACTGGAAGGGATCATTCCCGCCCTGGAGAGCGCTCACGCTATTGCTCAGGTGATCAAGGTTGCCGGACAGATGCCCGGAGATGCCCTCATCCTGGTCTGCCTTTCGGGCCGGGGAGACAAGGATATGGATACGGTGCGCGGCTGGATGGAACAGACGGAGAATGGCCGGTAGCGGAATTGACCCGATGGATTTCGGATGGAAAGATGATCGATGAGTAGAATCGCAGAAACCTTCGCAGTTCTCCGCCAAAAGAAAGAAAAGGCCTTGGTCCTTTTTTTGACGGCGGGGGACCCCGACCTGACCGCCACCGAAAACCTGGTGGTGGCGCTGGCCGAGGAGGGAGCCGACATCATTGAACTCGGCTTCCCCTTTTCCGACCCGATGGCGGACGGGCCGACCATCCAAGCCTCTTCCGAGCGGGCCCTGCGGGGTGGGACCACCTTACCCGATGTCCTTGATCTGGTGCGCCGGATCCGGCGGCGAAGCGAGGTGCCCATCGTCCTCATGGGATATTACAATCCGGTTTTTCGTTATGGGCTGGAGAATTTCGCCCGCGATGCCGGATGTGCCGGGGTGGATGGCCTGTTAGTGG
>JAAZDE010000171.1 GCA_012512925.1 Desulfuromonadaceae bacterium | reverse complement strand
GGTAAAGCCTCGTGGAATCCGCTTCTGCCCCCATGGCGTAACGATAAGCCTCCACCACCTTGTCGGGTCGATCCAGAACGGGTTTCTCCCGAATCAGTTGGGCAAACAGGATTTCGGCATTTTGCAAAAGCGGAGAATCTTCCATGGCCAGTTCGCCACGATCCCGCTTCATTTCTTTGATGGCCTGATAATGTTTTCTCTCATCGGCCGCCAACTGCAGGAAAATCTTTTTCAGATTCTCCGACTCGACTTCGGCCGCACATTGGGTGTAAAAGGATTCAAATTCAAGTTCCAAAACCATGGCCATTCTGAAGACAAACATTTTTCCTCCTTAGGGTGATCCACCGGCTGAACAGGCTCAGGAGGAGATGAAGGCAACCGCCTCTTTGGTCATCCGTTCCAATTCCTCCGGAGAAAAAGCCTCGATGTAGGCCCTGGCCACCGGCTCGGTTCCGGACAAACGGTACAGAATCCAGGTGCCGTCGGCAAAGAGAAACTTGCTGCCGTCGATGGTGACCAGTCTTTCAACCTTCTTCCCGGCCAGAATGTCGGGGGGGTTGGCCAGTTTGCCCTTGAGGGCCTGTTGCAGAGATGAGGTGAGGCGGATATTGACCCTCCGGGTATAATAGCTTCCCACCCGCCGGTAAAGATCCGAAAGCAGACGGCCCAGGGATTTTCCTTCCACGGCCACCATCTCCGCCACAAGAAGACAGGCCAGAATGCCGTCCTTTTCCGGGACATGGCCGTCGATGGTCAGGCCGGCGCTCTCCTCTCCGCCGATGAGGATCCTCCCGTCCCGGATCAGTTCTCCGATATATTTGAACCCGACCGGGGTCTCGTGAACCTCGATTCCATGGTGACGGGCCACCGCATCGAGAAAATGAGAGGTGGCGACGGAACGGGCGGCGGCCTTTTTGATCCCCCGGCTGCGGATCAGGTAGTCCAGCAGCAGGGGCAGAATGTAGTTGGGCTCGATGAACGATCCATCCCCGTCGATGATTCCGTAGCGATCGGCATCCCCGTCGGTCGCCAAACCCAAGGCGATCCGTCCGTCGTTTTTCACCAGTTGAATGAAATCCTTCATGACCTCGGCCGACGGTTCGGGCGGCTGGCCCCCGAAGGACGGATCGCGATGGTGGTTGACGCTGGTCACCTCGACGCCCTCTGCCCGCAGCAGCCGGTCGAGATAACCCTGACCGACGCCAAAAAGAGGGTTGAAAGCCACCCGGAGTCCGGCTTTGGCGATGGCCTCGACATCGACCAGTTGCCCCAGCCGCTCCAGGTAGGGTGGGTGGGGATCGATCTCCTCGACCCAGCCCTGATCGACAGCCTGAACATAGTCCATGGCCTCTACGGCCGGCCCGCTCTGCAGTTGGCGGATGCGCTGCTCCAGATCCCCGGTCGTCTCCGGCAGAGCCGGCCCCCCCCAGTCGGGGGAAAATTTGATGCCGTTGTATTGAGGCGGGTTGTGGCTGGCGGTGAAATTGATGCCCCCGCCGGCCCGGCGATGAAGAATCTCAAAAGCGAGGACCGGCGTCGGAACCCCCTCGCCGCACAGCCACGAACGGATCCCGGCGGCGGCCAGCACCCCCGCCGCGTCGCGGCTGAAATCTTCGCCCATGAAACGGTTGTCGTGACCGATGAGGACCCCGGCCACCTCATCATTCCCGGCGAGGAGGTGTTCCGCTATCGCCTTGATGACTATCCTGGCATTGGCAAAGGTGAAATCCCTGGCGATGATCCCCCGCCACCCCGAGGTTCCGAATTTAATCTCGTCCATTGAGCCATCCTTCCGTGTCCGAATCAGTCTTTCCCGAATCCCCGCCTTCCGGCTCAGAACTCTTCGTATTCGTTGGCATCCTGTTTGCGGCTGAACCTTCTCTTCAGAAAAATCAGCCGTTTACTCTTCCTTCTGCCCGCTTCCTTCGCCAGCGGCCGGGAAGGTGGGAGTTCGATCACTCCGTCGATGATATAGTGAATCCCGGAAAAGACCGTCAGAATGCCGGTAAGCCAGAACAGCCAGGAGGTAACCCAGGAGGTAACCCCTCCGGAAATGGGCAGAAGAACAATGACGATGGTCATGATCTGCAGAAAGGTGCTCTGCTTCCCCCAGCGGGTGGGAAGAGGATTGACCTCCCCCTTGATGAAATAGAGGACCGCCGCGCCGATGATAATGAAGATGTCCTTGAATACCACCACGACCGAAAGCCACGCCGGTATCAGAGCGACGATGGCCAGAGAGATATAGGAAACCGAGATCAGCAGCTTGTCGGCTATGGGATCGAGAAAAGTCCCCAGCAGCGAAAACTGATTGAGCCTGCGGGCGAAAAAGCCATCCAGGAAATCGGTAAGCCCGGCACCGGCAAAGATAAAAAAAGCGATCTGGTAATGATGATAGATGACCGCGATCAAAAAAGAGGGAACCAGGAAAATCCTAAGGAGTGTCAGAATGTTGGGTATCGTCATGGAATGGAATCATCCTGCCGGCGTCAGAAACCGAAATCATCCTTGAAAAAAGAAACTTTCTGAAAAAAAACCGGGTAGATGCGAGAATTCGCCTAAAGGTTTTCGGAAGGACCGCACAGCGTTTTGATCCGGCAAACCGGTCCATCAACCCTTCGGGGTCAAAGGCACTACAGTGTCACCGCGACAGGCCGCGGCAAAACCGGGCAACCGGACGAGTTTCTTTACAGGGTGCTGAAAAACCGGGAATCGGTTCCTCAGGCAAGGCGCCGGACATTTGATCGCAGAAACGCAAATGCACCACCGCCTCGATCCGGGCAAGGCAGCCCAAGGGTCACAAGGCGCCTTTTTCAGCAGCCGACAAAAGGGAGGTCATTCCTTGGTGCTGTAGAGCTTGAAAGACCCGTTGCTCGAGGTGATCGAGGAGATGGCATGTTTGTAAAGGAGGATATCCCCCTTTGCTTCGATCAACAGGCAGAAATTGTCAAAGGATTTTATGTAACCTTCAAGCCTTTCTCCCGACATCATGACAACAACGACATGGATCCGCTCCTTGCGAGCCTGATTGAGGTACTGATCCTGAATGTTGAAAGGGGTCCTGGCCATCTCCGCTCCTTGTGTCTTCAGCGTCAATTAAAATAAATTTCTCAATTAATGGTAACATTCTATCAAACTCTTTTTGGGAATCAAGCCACACCACCGATTTATCCTTGTTGAACCAGGTCATCTGACGTTTGGCGTAACGGCGCGTTTCCCGCTTCATGATCTCCCGCACTTCGGCGAGGGACATGCGCCCTCCGATATGGAGCAGGCATTCCCGATAACCAAGCGCCTGCATCGCTTTGAGATCGGCGCCATAGCCTTTTTCAAGCAGGCTCGCCGCCTCTTCGACAAGACCCGCGGCCAGCATGGCCTCGACCCGCAGATCGATCCTCCGGTAGAGTTCCTCCCGTTCGATCCGCACGCCCAGTTTGAGGGTCCGGCAGGTTCCCGTGGCAAATCCGTGGAGCCGCTGAAAATCGGAAAGAGGCCGGCCGCTCTGGATAAAAACCTCCAGACCACGGACAATCCGCACCAGATCCCGGGGAAAGACCCGGTCGGCCAGCACGGGATCGACCCGGCGCAAAAACCGGTGAAGGGTGCCCTCCCCTTTCTCTTTTTCCAGCCGCAGCAGATTCTCCCTGATTTCCGGCCGGGTCGAAGGAGCTTCCAGCAGGCCTTCGGTCAGCACCTTAATGTAGAGCCCCGTACCCCCCACCACAAAAGGGACACGGCCCCGGCCGCGTATTCCGGCGACCGCCTCCCGGCCCAGTTTTTCGAAGTGAACCGCATTGAATGGCTGATCGGGACGGACCACGTCCAGCAAGTGGTGAGGGACCCGAAGACGCTCCCCGGCGCTCGGTTTGGCGGTGCCGATGTCCATGTCCCGATAGACCTGGCGGGAATCGGCGGAAACGATTTCCAGGTCGAAACGGTCGGCCAGGCGGAGGGAAAGGTCGGTCTTGCCGGAGGCGGTGGGACCGAGGATGACCACCAGCGGCGGCAATTTTTTGAATGGCGCTCCCGGCATGGTCACCTTCGCAGAAACATCCCTTCGATCTCGCCGAGACTGAAACGGATCATGACCGGTCGGCCATGGGGACAGTGGGAATTGAGATCGATGCTGTCCATATCCGCCAAAAGGGCCTTCATCTCCTCGACCGTCAAGGCCTGATTGGCCCGCACCATGCCGTGGCAGGCCATGCGGATGAAAACCTTGTCCAGGGCATCGTCAAGAGAGGAACCGGTTTCCAGGTCGGCCAGTTCCTCCAGCACATCCCTGAGGACCGTCTGGACCTTCTCCTGATCGAGAAGGGCGGGGACGGCCCGCACCACGCAGGAACGATTTCCGTAAGACTCGACATCGAATCCCAGCCGCCCGAGTTCCTCCAGATGCTCTTCCAGCGCCGTCGCCTCGTTGAACTCCAGATCCAGAACCAGGGGCAGGAGAAGCTCCTGTTTTTCGACCCCCCGTTCGCGGAACTGGGCTTTCAGGCGTTCGAAGCCGATCCGTTCATGGGCGGCATGCTGATCCACCAGCACCAGTTCGTCGCCATCCTGACAGACGATATAGCTTCTCCGATACTGGCCCAGGATCCTCATGAAGGAAAAAACTCCCTGGAGAACCGCCTCCCTATCGGGGCCGCAAGGAAGTGATGGAGAAGTTTCCCGCGGCGGCGAGGCGGCCGCCGGGGCCAGGGCGCCATATTCGGCCGGGGTCTCGAAAGCCAGGGTTGAAAACGGTTCGCCGATGCGGTCATCCGGACCGCCGCAAGGGCCTTCGGCAGGCACCTCTCCTGTGGAAAAGGTCGCCGCCGGTTGACGATCCCCCTCTTCCCGGCCGGACAACCAGGTTGCGGCAGGTTCCCTCCGCCCCGCCCCGGTCAGGGTTTCGGCAATAAAATCGTGAACCTCCCGCTGCCGCCGGAAACGGACCTCTCGCTTGGCGGGATGCACGTTGACGTCGACCTGATCGGGGGGCAGCCTGAGAAAGATCACCGCAACGGGATAACGTTGCCGCGGCAGCAGATTGCGGTAACCCTCCATGACGGCGTGCTGAATCAGCCGATCCCTGACGAAACGGCGGTTGACATAGGTGTAGATGGCCGCGGCGGTGGCCCGATGAAGATCGGAGGAGCCGGCAAATCCTTCCAGTTCCAGATCCCCAACGGTGCGGCGGATGGCCGTCATGGCGCCAAAAACCTCGCCCCCCAGCAGTTCCCGGACCCTGTGGGAAAGCTCCTGCTGTCTGGCCAGATTCAGAATGGTCCGACCGTTGTGGTGAAGGAGAAAGCGCACGGCGGGAAAAGAGAGGGCGATCCGGAAAAGAAAATCGGCGATGTGAGCGAATTCCGTGGCGTCGGTTTTGAGAAACTTCTTGCGGGCCGGAATATTGAAAAAGAGGTTGCGGATCTCCACCGACGTGCCCGGCGGGATTCCGGCGGCCAGGGTTTTTTTTATTTCCCCTCCCTCCAGATGGAGGGCCAGCCCGGCCATGGAATCCTTCATCCGGCTCTGCAGGACCATCCGCGAAACGGCGGCGATGGAAGGAAGGGCCTCTCCCCGAAAGCCGAGGGTTCGCAAACGGAAGAGATCCTTTTCATCGGCGAGTTTACTGGTGGCGTGCCGCTCGAGGCTCAGGAAGAGGTCGTCCCTGCCCATGCCGATTCCATCGTCCTCGACCCGGATCAGGGATTTGCCGCCGTTTTCCACGGTGACCACAACCTGGCCGGCATCGGCATCGAGGGAATTCTCGACCAGTTCCTTCACCACCGAGGCGGGACGTTCCACCACCTCACCGGCGGCGATTTGATTGCAGAGGGTTTCGGATAATATGTGAATAGCGCCGGCCATAACCTGGTTCGCCCGCTCCCTGAATTTCAAAGGCGGCAGCCGTTTATGACAGCCACCGCCTTCCCTTTGTTTTAACCCAATGATGGGGATTTCCAATCAGCCTTTGAAGCCGCCCCGACAAGTAGCGCCGCAGTCCTTTTTTCAAAATGGCCTTACCCCGGTACTCGTTGCCCCTCAGCGGATCGTTGCCGTATCCGGCAATCGGAAATCGCCGCTGTCGCCCTGATTTTGCAGCTCAATGACCTTTTCAGCCACATCCCGGTAAGAGGAATCGACATCCAAGACCTGGCGGAACTTTGCCAGCGCCTCCCTGAAACGATTCTGCTTCTGATAAAAAAGGCCCAGCTCAAAATCCAGGATCACTTTGTCCTGCTCCGAAAGGCCGCTTTTGGCCGACATTTTCAG
>JAAZDE010000170.1 GCA_012512925.1 Desulfuromonadaceae bacterium | reverse complement strand
GCCACGTGCCTCTATTACACCGGCAGGGACCCTTTCACCGGCAAAGAGATCTACATCCCCCGCTCGGAACGGGAGAAACGGCTGCAAAAGTCCCTGTTACTGTGGCATCTTCCGGAAAAACACCGGGACATTCGCGAAGCCCTGCGCCTCTGCGGCCGGGAAAAGAACGAAGCGGAACTTTTGGGAGCGAAGCAAATCCGCCGGCTCCGGCCACTGAAAAAAACCAAAACCGTTACATGACCTTCGCCGCCGAAACTGTCCGATGAGGTTATTTCCAGTTACGTATGCGCATGGAAAAAAAGCGCCTCGGAGGGCCTTGCGGAATGTAGGTTTCATTGACGAAACGGACATCCTCGATAGTGTAGAAGGCTTTGGGGTTGAACTGCTTGATGATGCGGATGACCTGGCCCAGAGAGCGTCTCCGGCAGACGGTAAAGATGAGCTTGACGGGACCGGTCTCCCCCCAACCGTCGATGCTGGTGACCCCGTAACCTGATTTCCACAGGAAATGGATCATCTCTTCGGCGTCCTGGCGGGTAATGACGCGGATGATGAGATTCCCCATGGCGACCTTCTCCTCGATCATCAGGCCGACATAATTCCCCGCCCCGAAGCCCAGGGCGAAAGCCACGTAGGTCACCCAATTGTCGAGATTGTTCATGACCTGGGTCACCGCCACAATCCACACCAGAGATTCCATGAAACCGAGGACGGCGGCAAGGATCTTGCGCCCCCGGGCGACCATGATGATGCGCATGGTGGCGACGCTGACATCCAGGATGCGGGCGAAGAAAACCAGCACCGGGAAAATCACCATCCACATGGGAAACCCTTCGACAACCATTCCTGCAGCCATTTTCCACCTCTAGCGGCGATGCCCTCAAAACTTTTCGAAAACCAGGGATGCTGCAAGGTGAAACGCTCATCCCTGAAGCTTGTTGTACCCCAAGCATAAAACCGGTCTTTGCGGCAATTGTCAAGTAGGACCGCAACTCGAAAACAGGGCAAAAGGATTTGACTAAAAAAATCTTCGGCGATACATTGGCAGCACCTTTTATTGTGGAAAAACTTGGCGTCGGACTGCCGCCGCCCCGGTACTTGCCCGCCGCCGGAAAACTGGAGACGATGGTTGCAATGGAAGAACTGATGCTGACGGGAACGGCCGATCTTGACGAGGCCGCGGCCTATTTTCTCCCCGATGCCGGCGCCGACATTCTTTTTGATGCCTCCTGCGGCAACGGCGCCGTTTCGGCCTATTTCTCCACCAAAGTCAAGATGGTGATCGCTGCCGACACCAGTATGGCGGTCCTTAAAAAAGCCCAGGAACTCCTGTCGGAACGCATGACCCTGAACAATGTCCTTTTCCGGGAGGCTGACCCGGAGGATCTCTCCTTTCCTGCCGGAGCGTTCTCACTGCTGTGCTGCCGGCGCGACTTCCAGCGTTTTTTCGATCTCGATCGGGTTCTGGCGGAGTTCTACCGGGTATTGCGCTGGGAAGGAAAAATGGTGATCATCGACACCCTTCCCCCCGAAAATCCCGCCGCCGCCGAGTTCTACCAGGAACTCAACCTGCTTCGCGACCCAGAATACGTGCGCGCCTTCCGCCTCGAAGAATGGCAGCGCGCCTTGGATGCCAGCCCATTCCGGATCGACGAAATTCGTACCTTCACAACCAGAATTTCCTTCCAGGACTGGTGCGGACAGGCGCTCCTTCCCGCCGCCGCCGCAGAGCGGATACAGAATCTTTTTTTCACCGCCCCGGCGAAAGCGACCGGTCCCTTCGACTTCAAAACCTTCGGCGGCGAAGTGGAAAACTTCACCGTCCGGCGCATCCTGGTCAAGGCTTTTCATCCACCCAAGCCGATCCGTTGAAAAAAGTCTTTGCTCCGACCCGGCATCGTTATTTTTTTGCTCTTTTCTCTCTTCACGTGGTAAAATGCCTAAATTTTAAGCAGGCGATACCATGATTCTGGGAAACCTCCATCTGAAATCCCCTTTTATCCTCGCTCCCATGGCCGGGATCACCGACCTTCCTTACCGGCGCCTGATGAAAAACGCGGGCGCCTCGCTGGTTTTCACCGAGATGATCAGCGCCAACGGACTTGACCGCAATGCCGCCAGGACCAGAGAGCTGCTGCGCTCCTGTCGGGAAGAAGAACCGCTGGGGATCCAGCTTTTCGGTTCGGAGCCGGAGGTGCTGGGACGAGCGGCGGCGGAAATCTCCCCCTTCGGCGCCCTCATCGACCTCAACTTCGGCTGTCCCGCCGCCAAGGTGATCCGCAGCGGTGCCGGCAGCGCTCTGTTGCGCGACCCCGGGCGCATCGGCAGGATCACGGCGGCGGTGCGCAAGGCCACCCCTTTGCCGCTGACCGTGAAGATTCGCGCCGGCTGGGATGCGGCCTCCATCAACTGTTTCGAGATCGCCGCCATCGCCGCCAACGAGGGGGCCGACGGTGTCGTTCTTCATCCCCGCACCCGCAGTCAGGGGTTCAGCGGGCATGCCGACTGGTCGCTGATTCGCCAGCTCAAGAATACCCTCTCCATTCCGGTGATTGGCAGCGGCGATCTCTTCAGCGCCGCCGACGCCGTCCGCATGTTGGAAGAAACCGGCTGCGATGCCGTCATGATCGCCCGCGGGGGCCTCGGCAATCCATGGCTGTTCGAGCAGGCCGGCGGATTGCTGTCGGGCCGCCCCGTGATTCCACCCGAGCCGGCGATCCGGCACCTCGTCGTCCGCCGCCATTATCAGCTCCAGGTGGAAACCTTCGGTCCCGGCCAGGCCCTCAAGCAGATGCGCAAACACCTCGGCTGGTATTCCCGCGGAATGCGCGGCGGCGCCGAATTCCGCGCCCGCATCAACCGGCTCGACGACATCGACACGGTCATGGCGGCCGTCGACCGCTTTTACGGCGATCTCAACCAACAGGAGATGGCGAAGTGACCGGAGCCAATGATACGGAACGCAGCAAAATCATCTGCGGGGTTCTGGACAATATCGACGAAGGGATCATCGCCCTCGACGCCGAAGGACGCATCACCCTTTTCAACCCCGCCGCCCAGATGTTCACCGGCATTTCGGAAAAACAGGCGTTGCACCGCCCCGTGGAGGAACTGTTTCCCGAACAACCGGACCTCGTCAAACTGGTGCGGACGGGGATCAAAAGCGGCCGTTCGATCTCCGACCATGGCGAGTTTCTGCTAAGGCGCCCCGCCACCGCCCCCCTGCCGGTGAGCCTGGCGGTCTCCCCGATCTACCGGAACTCGGGGGAACGGGACGGGGTGGTGCTGATCCTTCACGATCTCTCCCGCATCAAGGAACTGGAGAAAACCCTGCGCCGCAGGGATCGCCTCTCCATGCTCGGCGTTCTGGCGGCCGGCCTGGCCCATGAAATCAAGAATCCTCTGGGCGGGATCAAGGGGGCGGCGCAGCTTCTCGACCGGGAATTGGCGGAAGATTCCGGGCTTAAGGACTTCACCCGGGTGATGATCCGCGAAGCGGAACGGGTCAACGGCATCATCGAGGAACTGATGGACCTCGCCCGTCCCCGCCCGGCGCGGATGGAAGAGGTACAGATCGCCCGGGTTCTCAACGATGTGGTGCTTTTTCAGCGGGAAGCCTTCCGGAAAAAGAAGGTCGACTTTCTGCTCGACCTCGATCCCAGTATTCCACCTCTGCTGGGGGATCCCGACCACCTCACCCAGCTTTTTGTCAATCTACTCAAAAACGCCGCCGAAGCGGTAAATGAAAACGGCCGCATCGAGGTCGTCTGCCGCATCTGCCACGATTTCAACTACTCCAAGGCCGGAACCCTTCCCGCGCCGGTTATCGTCGTCGAGGTCAAGGACAATGGGCCGGGTATCGCCACCGAGGAGATCGAACGGATTTTCACCCCATTCTACAGCACCAAAGCCAAAGGGAGTGGGCTGGGCCTGACCATCTGCCAGAAGATCGCCGAAGAACATGGTGCCCTGCTGAATGTCGTCAGCCACCCGGCCAAAGGAACCACATTCTCCTTTTCCATCCCCTTCCTGCGCCCCAAACCCCAAAACGAAAAGAAAAAACCGTTCGAACCTGCCGACAATGAAGCGACATCCCTTCCGAAGAAAGAAAAGCCATGAAAACCGACCGCATTCTGGTGGCCGATGACGAGGACAGCATCCGCTGGGTATTGTCCAAAGCCCTGACTGGAAAAGGATTTACCGTGGACCTGGCGGCAAATGGCCAAGATGCGTCGCGCCTTTTTCTGCAGAAGGACTATCTGCTGGCCATCATCGACATCAAGATGCCCGACCTGTCGGGGCTTGACCTGCTCAGCCGTTTCCACCAGGAAAAGCCCGCCACCCCGGTCATCATCATCACCGCCGAAACGACCATGAAGAACGCCGTGGAGGCGATGAAACGGGGCGCTTTCGATTACATCACCAAACCCTTCGACCTGGATCTCCTCGATGCCGCCATAGTCAAGGTGCAAAAAGCCGGCGAGATGAGCGGTGAAGTGAATCGCCTCAAGGAAGAACTGAAGGAACACTACCATCTGGACCGGGCGCTCATCGGCCAGAGCCAGCCGATGCAGGAGGTCTACAAGGTCGTCGGCAGGATCGCCCCCGCCGACGTCACCGTTCTCATCAGCGGAGAGAGCGGCACGGGCAAGGAACTGGTGGCGAGAGCGATCCATTTCAACAGCCGGCGTCTCGGCAAACCCTTTCTGGCCCTGAACTGCGCCGCCATTCCCAGAGAACTGCTGGAAAGCGAACTGTTCGGGTATGAAAAGGGGGCCTTCACCGGGGCTGTGGAGCGCAAGACCGGAAAGTTCGAGCAGGCCGGGGGCGGCACCCTCTTTCTGGATGAAATCGGCGACATGCCGCTGGAACTCCAGGCCAAGCTGCTCAGGGTGCTGCAGGAGCGGGAAATCACCCGCATGGGGGGCCATGCCGCGATCCCGGTGGAAGCGCGGATCATTGCCGCCACCAACCAGGATCTGCTGGAAAAGGTGCGCGCCCGGACCTTCCGCGAGGATCTCTACTACCGCCTCAACGTGGTGCCGATTGCGCTCCCGCCGCTACGGGAAAGACGTCAGGACATCCCCTTGCTGGTGACTTTTTTCCTGGAGAAATGCCGGGAGAAGCTCGCCATCGCCACGGAAGACTGCACCCCTGAAGCCATGCGGCTGCTCACCGAATATGACTGGCCGGGAAACGTCCGCGAACTGGAGAATGTCATCCAGCGCGCCGCCCTCCTTTCCTCGGCCAACTTTCTCACTCCGGCCGACTTTCCTTCCCTCAGCAAGGAAGGGGAAAACCCCTCCTGCAACGGCGATTCCCTGGAATCTCTGGTCGCCCGCAAACTGGAGGCCACTCTTCTCAAAATGGATTTCAGCAAGATCGACAATCTCTACGGGATTGTCCTGGAACAGATGGAGCGGCCGCTGATCCGCATTCTTCTCGACAAAACCCGTGGCAATCAGGTGCGCACCGCGGAAATTCTGGGCATCAACCGCAACACCCTGCGCAAGAAGATCCAGACCCTCGCCATCGACATAAAAAAATCACTTTAAATGAGCATCCCTGAAAAAGAAAACGACCGGGTGACAAGCCCGGTCGTTGCGGTGCGCAGATCTATCCGTTGGCCGGGGGCTAGGGATCCCGCCGGGCCTGGTTTTCAAAGCGGGTATATTCGCCGAGAAAAGTCAGATGAACGGTGCCGATGGGACCGTTGCGCTGCTTGCCGACAATGATTTCGGCATCCTTTTCATGCCCCTTGGTGCAGGTCCTGTCCCGATCCTTGCAGTCCTCGCAGTAGACGGCGTCACGATAGACAAACATGATCACGTCCGCATCCTGCTCAATGGCCCCCGATTCGCGCAGATCGGCCAGCATCGGCCGCTTGTCGTTGCGGCTCTCCAAGGAACGATTGAGCTGGGAAAGGGCCACCACCGGCACCTGCAGCTCCTTGGCCAGGGCCTTGAGGGAACGGGAAATCTCCGAAATCTCCTGCTGGCGGCTCTCGGAATTGCGCCCCTGCATCAACTGCAGATAGTCGACGACTACCAGACCGATCCCCTTTTCCGCCTTCAGCCGCCGCGCCTTGGCACGCAGTTCCAGAGCCGAAATGGCGGCGGTTTCATCGATGTAGATCGGCGCCGCGTCAAGCCGCCCCGCAGCTTGCAGGATGGGGCGGTAATCCCGCTCGGTCAACTGCCCCGTCCGCATCCGGTTGGCGTCCACCCGGGCCAGAGAGCAGAGCATCCTCATGACCAACTGCTCCTGGCTCATCTCCAGGGAGAAAATGACGGTCGGCACATTGTGCTCCAGGGCGGCATGCTCCAGCACATTGGTGACAAAGGCGGTCTTACCCATGGAGGGACGGCCGGCGACGATGATCAGGTCGGAGGGCTGGAATCCGGCCGTCAAGCGGTCGAGATCCTTGAATCCGGTGGCCACGCCGGTGACCGGCTCCTTGCGCACCGAAAGTTCCTCGATCTTTTTGAGAACCGGGGTAATGAGTTCCTTGACAGAATAATAGGAGGGGCGGTTCCTCTTTCCGGATATCTCGAAAATCAGCTTCTCAGCCCAATCAAGGGTGGTTTCGAAATCCCCCCCCTCATACCCCTTCTGGGCGATTTCCGTGGAAACCCGGATCAAATTGCGCTGCAGGGATTTCTCTTTTACCAGGCGGCAGTAAAAGGTGATGTTGGCCGCCGTGGGCACGAAATCGACCAGATTTGCCAGGTATCCCGCGCCACCGGCCATCTCCAGATCACCCTGCTTTTCCAGGGCGCCCCTCAGGGTGATGAGATCGACCGGCTCCCCTTTGTCGCTCAGGAAGATCATCGCCGCAAAGATCCTGCCGTGGGATTCACGGTAAAAATCCTCGGGGGAGAGGATTTCCAGAGCCTTGTTGAGGGCGCTGTTTTCAAGCAGAATCCCTCCCAGAACCGACATCTCAGCTTCAAGGTCCTGGGGAGGGATACGATTGTCGCCGAATTTGGTGGCCACGCAACACCCCGCAAGCGGAAAAAAAAGTCAGGCCGACAGGCGGCCTGACTGGAATGACAGGAAACAGCCGGGATTATTCCGCGGCGTTGACGGTGACCTTTGCCTGGGCGATGACGCCGGCCTGAAGCTTGATCGCCACCTCGTGATCGCCCAAACTCTTGATCGGTTCCTCCAACTGGATCTTCTTGCGGTCGATTTCGATGCCGGCTTCGATCAGCTTGGCCGCGATCTCCTGCGAGGTCACCGAGCCGAAAAGCTTTCCATCCTCACCCGCCCGATGTTCGAAAACGCAGGTGAACGCCTCGATCTTCCCTTTCAGGATATTAGCCTGCTGGGTCAGCAACTGGAGTTTTCTCTCCATCTGCCGCTTCTGGTGCTCCAGTTCCTTGACATTGCGGGTATTGGCGAGAATCCCCAGGGAACGAGGAATGAGATAGTTGCGCGCGTAACCCGGCTTTACGGTGACCAGATCGCCGATCTGGCCCAATCCCTCGATGTTTTCCTTTAAAATGATCTGCATTATTATCCTCCTGAAGAATACTTTATCCTGTTATCCCTGTTTTTTTATTTTTGGAGTACGGAAACCGATCCACATATCGAAGACGCCCATGCCGGTCACCAGCAGGGGGACAGGGTTGAGCAGGGCGGCCAATAGATAACCGACAAACCTCAACCAGAGTGCTGTGTGCTTCTTCCAGAAAAAGAAGGTGATGATGGCCAATCCTTGCAGGTAGTAAACCGGCACAACGACGACCAGCAGATTGAGCGATACCGTCTCTACCAGGCCACCGCCGAACAGCGTTCCAAAGCCGCCGCCGATCAGACCCCAGATCAGCCATGGAGAAACCGTCCAGTCGTGGAAATCGGTTCCTCCGATCCGACCACCGACCCCAGGCGCCCAGTTCAGCAGCAGCAGCACGAAAAGAAGCATCAATCCGTTGCTGGCCACCGTCAAGGCGGGATAGGCACGGCGGACGAAAGTGGCCATCCATTCCAGAATTTTCTCCAACTCAGCCTGCTGCTCAGGCGGCATGGCAGCTTCCGCGGAAATCCGCTTGGCCTCCTCCAACTGAGCCGCAACCTGCCTTGCCACGATCTTCTCTTCCCCACGGAGAGCATACCCGGCGAAAAAGAGGGCGGCACTCAGGGTCACCACCAGAAGAGTGACCGCGACGGCCCGGTCCCAGGGCCATTTTTTTCTCAGCAAAAAGGGAAGGCAAAAAGAGCCGATCCCGAAATGGAGGATGTACCCCCCTGCTTCCCCAAGGCCACCGGAGAAAACCAGCATGCCGGCACTCAAACCGATCACCGCCACGCCGCTCCAGGCCCCCGCGACCATATGCACCCAGGCGGCGGGAAAAGGGGTCAACAAATGCCCCAGCAAGGTCAGAAACGGCGCCAGATCCGAGACGAGCACCAGAAAAAGAGTGGCCACGGCGGCGCCCAACACCGGCCAGATCCGTTGCCCCATGCCGATCCCCTCAAACAAGGTTTTCAGAACTCAACCGAAATGCTTTCCGGTAAAAGGCAGCAGGGCGATATTGCGCGCCCTCTTGATCGCCTCGCACAACTTGCGCTGATGCTTGGCGCAATTACCGGAGATACGTCGGGGAATGATCTTGCCCCGCTCGGTAAGGAAATTGCGCAGTCCCTCGACATCCTTGTAATCGATTCCCAGTGTAACGTCGGCACAGAACCGGCATCCCTTGCGCCGGCCCATGCGGCGACGGCCCATATCAGACGAAGATCTCTTGACAAAAGGTTTTTTCTCAAACGCCATGATCAAAGACTCCTTTTAAGATTGTGATTCCCGTAAATTCAGCTTTCAGTCCTCTTCCTCTTCCTCACCCTCTTCATCCGCTCCTTCCTCGGGAGCTTCCGGAGCCGTCCCTTCCGCCTCACCGGCAGCCGGCTGGGCCTGCGGTTCAACAGGAACATATTTTTCCAGATGGACGGACTGATATTTGAGAATCATTTCATCCAGTCTCAGGCGTCTTTCGAATTCGTTAAGAGCGGCGGGAAGACAGTCAAAAACCGCCAGAACATAGGCTCCCTTGGTCTGTTTGGCCAAAGGATAGGCCAGCCGCCGGACCCCCCAGTCCTCGAATTTGTGAACGATCGCATTCTGCTGGGTCAGGATCTCCCTGTACCTGTCCAACAGCTGCTGGAACGCGTCCCCGGTGTTTTCCGGATGGACAATAAAGATGGTTTCATAAGTACGCATGCCAAAAACCTCCTCTCGGGTTTCAAGCCCCGGTCCCGCCCGGAGCAAGGAGAAATAGCGCGACCTGGAAATCAGGCCGGCATGTTGACGAGGGATGCAATCCCTTCGTTTATTTCTTTTTCAAAAGTTGCGGTTGCAGGTCGTATTCAAAAAAACCTTCCTGCAACAAAAGCGATAGCCGGATCTCTCCGGCTATCGCCATCCTGCCTCAACAGGTGATCGGCTTCCTTTAGATGAGCAAGGGCGCGATGACCAGGGCGATAACGCTCATCAGCTTGATCAGAATATTCATCGCCGGACCCGAGGTATCCTTGAAGGGATCGCCGACGGTATCGCCGACAACGGCCGCCTTGTGGGCGTCGCTTCCTTTTTTCTCGCCGGCCAATGAGCCTTTTTCAATATATTTCTTGGCGTTGTCCCAAGCACCGCCGCCATTGGCCATCATCAACGCCAGCAGCACCCCCGCCAGGGTGGCCCCGGCCAGCATCCCGCCCAAGGCTTCCTTGCCAAGGATGAAGCCGACCAGTACCGGGGATACGACAGCGGTCATACCGGGAAGAATCATCTCTTTCAGGGCCGCTTTGGCCGAGATGTCGACGCATTTTTCCGGCTCCGGCTTGACGCCTTCCCTGCCTTCCAGAAGACCGGGAATGTCGCGGAATTGGCGACGGATCTCCTCCACCATCTGGCCGGCCGCACGGCCGACGCTGGTCATGGTCAGAGCTCCGACAAAGAAAGGCAGAATCCCGCCGATCAGCAACCCAACCACGGTGAGGGGGTTGATCAGGTTGATGGCTTCGAGACCGACAGTGGTGGAGTATGCTGAAAAAAGGGCCAAGGCGGTCAGGGCCGCCGAGCCGATGGCGAATCCTTTGCCCATGGCGGCGGTGGTGTTGCCGAGGGCATCGAGACCATCGGTGATTTCCCGAACCTGGGGACCGAGACCGGCCATTTCGGTGATGCCGCCGGCATTGTCGGCAATCGGGCCATAACCATCCACCGTCATGGTAACGCCGACCGTGGCCAGCATCCCTACTGCGGCGATGCCGATGCCGTAGAGACCGGCGCAGAAATTGGCGACCAGAATAGCCGCGCAGATGATCAATACCGGTACCGCACAGCTCTCCAGGCCAACTGCCAATCCGGTGATGATGTTGGTGGCCGGGCCGGTCTTGCTGGCCAGAGCGATGCGCCGCACCGGACCTCCCGCGGTATAGTATTCGGTCACCAATCCGATGGCGACGCCGCCGAAGGTTCCGGCAACGATGGCCAGAAAGACGCCCCCTTTGATCCCCATGGTCAGAATCACCAGGAAGGAGGCCGCCAGAAAGAGTCCGGCAGCGATGAGCGTGGTGCTGCGCAGCGCCTCAGCGGGATCCCGATCCTTCAGATACTTCATGGAAAAGATGCCGCACAGGGAGAAAATCAGACCGATCATGGCCAACACCAGGGGCAGAAGCATGGCCATGGCCTGAATGTTGTCGCCGGAGCCGAGTTGGGCCAGCAAAGCGGGGCTGGCGGCGGCGGCTATGGCGATGGTGGCGATGATTGAACCGACATAGGATTCGAAGATATCGGCGCCCATTCCGGCCGTATCGCCCACACAGTCACCGACATTGTCGGCGATGACGCCCGGATTTCGGGGATCGTCTTCGGGAATGCCAGCTTCCACCTTGCCCACCAGGTCGGCACCGACGTCGGCGGCCTTGGTATAGATGCCGCCGCCGACACGGGCGAAAAGGGCGATGGAGGAGGCCCCCATGGCAAAGCCGTTGATATACCTTGACGTCGTCGGATCATTGCCAAAAAAGGCGTAGGCGATGCCGACGCCGACCAGACCCAGAGAGGCGACGGAAAGACCCATGACCGCGCCGCCGTTGTAGGAGATCCACAATGCCTTGGCCTGTCCGCTGCTGCGGGCGGCTTCCGAGGTGCGCACGTTGGCGCGGGTCGCGGCCTCCATGCCGACATAACCGCAGAACATGGAACAGAGGGCGCCGCCGACAAAAGCCAGTGCGGTCTGATAGCCCATGCTGACCAGAATCAGCAGGAAGACCACGCCGATGAAAATGCCGAGGATGCGGTACTCACGGTTGAGAAAAGCCATAGCGCCCGCATGAATGGCCTCGGAAATCTCCCTCATGACCTCATTGCCGACGGGCTCCGCCTTGATCTTGAAATAGATTGCGATGGCGACGCCAAAACCGATCAGTCCTAAAACCAGGGCCAAGATTTCCATGTCCGACTCCTTCCCTCCTTTGTTAGATGAGTTTCAGCATGTCGCAGTTGCTGAACTCGTTCATGGCCTTGTCGATCCCACAGCAGACAAGAGTTGCCGTGGCTCGGGCGGCAATATCCAGGATGATACCGAGATATTTTCTTTCCTGTGAGGAAAAATCGCGCAGCACATAGTCGGCCACTTCCTCCCCCTCTGCGGGGCGGCCGATTCCCAGCCGAACCCTGGCATACTCACCGCTGCCCAGTACCCGGCTGATATGCCTCAGTCCGTTGTGCCCGCCATGCCCTCCTCCGGGCCGAATTCTCAGCAGGCCAAAGGGAAGGTCGACATCGTCATGAACCACGATCAGGTCCGCGGGCGACAGCCTCAACCCGGCCAGCGCGCCCCCGACGGAAGCGCCGCTGAGATTCATGAAGGTCTGAGGCAGAAGGAACGCCGTCTCCTCACCTTCCACACGGCCGACGCCGAAAATCCCCTGGTAGCTTTTCCTTTTCAGAGGAATGCGCCATTCCCGGGCCAGTCGCATGACGGTCATGAAACCGATATTATGACGGGTCTCCGCGTAGCGCTCGCCGGGATTTCCCAGACCGACAACCAGCTTCAAGCGCAAACCCTCTCGGCCGTCCCGTTATCGTCAGCCTTCATCCTTCGGCTCAGCGCCTTCGGCCACGGCGGCAACAGCCTCTTCCTCACCTTCAACTTCTTCCTTGGCGGGAACGGCCACGCTGACAACGGCAAAATTCTCCTCATGGGTCGATTCAATACCGGGAGGGAATACGACATCGGCAACATGAATCGAGTCACCGACCTCCAGAGCCGTCACATCGACCTCGATGAAAGGAGGAATTTCCGAGGGAAGACAGCGAATCTCCAATTCCTTGACAATCACCTGGAGAATGCCGCCTGTCTTCTCACCTACAGCCTTGCCGATGACCTTCAAAGGCACCAGCAGGGTAGCCTTTTTGGTCAGGTCGATGGCCTGAAAATCGGCATGAAGATACTGGCGGGTCAGAGCATCTCTCTGGGCATCCTTGACGATCACCACCTTGCCGTCGAAAGGACCTTCCCCGTGCAAACGGATCAGAGTGTTTATCCCGGACTCGGTGGCCAAGGCTTTTTTCAATTCTTTGGGATCGACGGAGAGGGAACAGGTTTCCATCCCTTTGCCGTAGAAAACCGCCGGGATCAGTTCCTGGCGCCGCAGAGCACGGGCCGCACCTTTGCCGCAATCGTCGCGGCGGGAAACATTCAGGGTTGATTCTGCCATTATTCGGATTTTCCTCCATCTTCGAGAAGTGACATCGCCTGATGACCTCCGCGGCCAATCAGACGAAAAGGGAACTTACCGACTGGTCGTGGTTGATCCTGCGGATCGCTTCACCGAGCAGATCGGCCACGGACAGACAGCGGATCTTGGCACATTTTTCCTGTTTATCCGCAACGGGAATGGTATTGGTCACCATCACCTCTTTGAGTGAACTGCGTTCGATCCGCTCCAGAGCCGGACCCGACAGCACGGCGTGGGTGGCGCAGCCGTAAACTTCCTGTGCGCCCTTGGCCATGAGGGCGTCCGCCGCCTGGCACAGAGTTCCGGCGGTGTCGATCATGTCATCGATGAGGATACAGATCCTTCCCTCCACCTCGCCGATGACGTTCATGATCTCGGAAACGTTCGGCTTGTTGCGGCGTTTGTCGATAATGGCCAGGCTGGTGTTGAGGCGTTTGGCATAAGCCCGGGCACGTTCGGCTCCGCCGGCATCGGGAGAGACGACCACCACATCCTCGCCGAAACGGGAGCGGATATCCCCGAGAATGACCGGCGCCGCATAGAGGTGATCGACCGGAATGTTGAAAAATCCCTGTATCTGGCCGGCGTGGAGATCCATGGTGAGGATCCGTTGAGCGCCGCTCACCGAGATCAGATCGGCCACCAGTTTGGCCGTAATCGGCGTCCGGGGAGCCACCTTGCGATCCTGACGGGCATAACCGAAATAGGGAATGACGGCATCGATCCGGGCCGCGGAGGCTCTTTTCAGGGCATCCATCATGACCAGCAACTCCATCAGGTTGTTGTTGGTCGGAGCACAGGTGGACTGGATGACATAAACATCCGCCCCGCGGACATTTTCCTGGATCTCCACCTGAATCTCACCGTCGGAAAAAGTTTTGACCTTGGCTTTTCCCAAGGGAAGATCGAGGGTGTCGCAGATCTCCCGCGCCAATTTGGGATTGGAATTACCAGTAAAAATCTTAAGATTGCCCATGGAGTGAAAACTCTTTGAAGCTCTTCGGAAGCTGAGAAAAGTGTAGGTCACGGCACTGCCCGTGACCTATGACATGACATCTTTCGCCCCGGACATCGCTCATCAGCTGCTTTCGCCCCGAACGATCCCGGCCTGCGGGCTCATCAAGACTGGCTGGGGCGCCAGGATTCGAACCTGGGTATGCCGGAATCAAAATCCGGTGCCTTGCCGCTTGGCGACGCCCCATCAACCTCGGTACGAACATGGACCCGCCGCAACTTTGAATAGCTTCTCCAGTCCGACGAATCCTTGGATTATTATGGCCCGTTATGAGCAAAAAAGCCCACCTCCGAAAGGCCAAACCCGCCGGGTGGGCAACGTCAACCCTCAGGTGCAGGGTTCAACAGGAAAAACCTGCCAGGATGCAATCCGGGCAAGCTTCTCGCCGGCCCTGCGGGCTGCCGGCCGATCCCTGAACAGGCCGAAGACCGTTGGGCCGCTACCCGACATGAGAGCCCCGTCAGCCCCCTCCTCCAGAAGCCTTCTTTTTATATCCATCAGAACCGGAAAATAGCTCAGCGACACGCTTTCCAGATCGTTGTGGAGAAGGCGCAAAAGCCCGGAATAACAGCCGACGAACCGCGCTAGATTAGCTTCATGTCCCTTTGATGTCAATACCAAATTTCGGTAGACCCAGGCCGTGGAAACAGCGAATCCGGGGTTGACCAGAAGATAGCAGACGGCGGGCTGGATATGGAAATCGCTCAGGCGCTCACCGACCCCTTCCGCCAGGGCGACTCCGCCGCGAACAAAAAAAGGTACATCGGCCCCCAGAATGAGCCCCATCCTCTCCAGAGCCGCGTTGTCAAAACCGAGGGACAGCATCCCGTTGAGCCCTTTCAGCACCGCCGCGGCATCGGAGGAACCCCCTCCCAATCCCGCCGCCACAGGGATCCCCTTGTCGATCTCGATCCTCACGGCGGCGCGCACGCCGGCCTCCTTCAGAATCAGGCGAACGGCCCTGGCGGCAAGATTCTCCCCCCCCGGGGACAGGTCAAGACCCGGGCAGTCGACTTCAACCCCCTCACCTTGCCTGACGACAACACGGATGCGGTCGCAGAGGTTGACCTGCTGCATGACCATCCGCACCTCATGGTAACCGTCTGCACGGCGGCCCAGCACATGAAGGCAGAGATTGATTTTGGCGGGTGCCGAAAAAATTCCTTCCGTGGTCAAAACCTTCTTTGTCTCCAAAAAGAATGTGCTCTATTCCCAACTTCCGTCGGTCTTTTTGTGCATCACGATGTTTTCGATGCGCCCCTGGTCATTGATAAAGGAAGAGAGCAGCCAACTGACGACACTGATGATCAGGGAACCGAGCAGGCCCGCCCCGAAGCCGTCCACATGAAAACCGCCGACCACCCCGGAAACCATCAGCAGCAGAAAAGCATTGATGACAAAGGTGAAAAGCCCCAGCGTCAGCAGATTGAGCGGCAGAGTCAGAATAAGCAGAATGGGACGGAAAAAAGCATTGAGAAATCCGAGCAGGCCTGCCACAAGCAGAGCCGAAACAAAGCCATCCACACGGATGCCGGCGATCAGATACGAAGCCACCATGACCGCCAGGGCCAGAAACAGCCAACGAACGAGTAAACCTTTCATAATCTTCTCCCGGGATTTACAAGAAAAACGACCCGCCACAGGAAAAACCGGCCGAGGGTGGAAATCAGGGGATGATCCTGCAGTCCGAAACAGTTTAGAATAATCTTGCCAAAAACTGAACCTCTTCTGCGGAAATCGGCCGCTTTTTGTCCATCGACAGGGGAATTGATGCATGAAATTGATTATCGTCCGCCACGGCGAAACCGTGGCCAACCTACAGAAAATCATCCAGGGGCAAAGGCCGGGAGAGTTGAGCGCCCGGGGCCGGCTTCAGGCGCGCCTTTTGGGGGAACGCCTCAGGCCGGAAAGAATCGACCATTTCTGGGCCAGCCCGTTAACCAGGGTCGTCCAGACCACCGCCGCCGTGGCCAGCCATCACGACATCACCATCGTCAGTCTGCCGGAGCTGATGGAACGCCATTTCGGCGTCCTCGAAGGAAGAAGCTTCGATGACTATTTCATTGCCCTGGAGCAAAGCGGGCTTCCTTTCAACCTGTTCCGCCCTTCCGGCGGAGAATCGCTGGGCGACGTGGAAAAACGGCTCGCCCGGGTGATAAATCGAATCCGCCGGATCCCTCAGGGGAAAACCCTGCTCCTTGCCGCTCACAGTGTCATCAACAAGGTCCTGCTGAAAATACTCCTGGATAAAAGCCTTGACGATTGGGAGGACATCCGCCAGGACAACAGCTGCGTCAACATTCTGCACCGGAATCGGGACGATGGGAGGATGGCGGCCGATCTGCTCAATTGCACCCGCCACCTGCGGGAGCCGGAGCATATCGGAGGGCATCCCTGTGGCGACGGACCGTGAGACCTTGCCGATCACTGATCCGGCAGAGCCTCCTCTCCGCTGGACAGGGAAAATTTCGAATGGTAGCATCACATCATCAGCCACAAAACAACGAATATTTCCTGATATCCAGATGGGGGAAAAATGTTTCGTCAAGTCAAGATTTTGGGAGCCATTATCAGCGCCATGGCTTTGTTTGCCGGCACCTCGGCCCTGGCCGGGCACAAGGTCGGAAAACTCTCTTTGACGCCCATGCTCGGGGGTTACGTGTTCGAGGGCAACCAGGATCAGAAAAACGCTCCGGCCGCGACTCTGGCTCTCGGCTTCAACTACACGCCGCATTGGGGAACCGAATTCGCTCTCTCTTATGTCGATTCCGAAAACAAAACCGGTCGCAAGGGGGATATCGACGTCGGCCAGATCCGCTGGGACGTTCTCTATCATTTCAGGCCGGACAAGGTTCTCATACCCTATCTGGCAGCCGGCCTCGGCTCCCTGATCACCAATCCCGACAGGGGGGACACCGATGCCGATTTCATGGTCAACTACGGCGTCGGCCTTAAATTCTTCGTCACCGAAAACCTGGCGCTGCGCGGCGACGTGCGCCATGTCTACGAGGTCGACGACAAATTCAACAATCTGATCTACAGTGCCGGCCTTGTCTTTCAGATCGCTCCCTGACCGGCTGAGATTGTTTTTCCACCGGGCCGATCGTTAATAGGACATTAGAAATGACCCAAAAAATCCTGGTCACCGGAGCCGCCGGTTTTATCGGCTTTCATCTGGCCCAACGCCTCCTCGGAGAAGGCCATGAGGTGGTCGGATTGGACAACCTCAACAGCTACTACGACGTCAACCTCAAAAAAAAACGGCTGGCCCGGCTGGAAGGAGTTGCCGGTTTCCGTTTCCGCAAACTCGATCTGGCCGCCGGCGAAGAGATCTCCTCCCTTTTTGAGCGGGAAAAATTCACTCTGGTGGCCCATCTGGCGGCGCAGGCGGGGGTTCGCTACTCCCTCACCAATCCCCAAGCCTACATCGACAGCAACCTGGTCGGCTTCATGAACATCCTCGAAGCCTGCCGCCATCATCAGGTCCGTCATCTGACCTACGCCTCCTCGTCCTCGGTCTACGGCGCCAACACGCGGATGCCCTTCTCCATCCACGACAACGTCGATCACCCGGTGTCCCTCTACGCCGCCACCAAAAAGGCCAACGAGCTGATGGCCCACACCTATTCCCACCTCTACGGCCTGCCCACCACGGGATTGCGTTTTTTTACCGTCTACGGCCCCTGGGGAAGACCCGACA
The DNA here is from genome assembly GCA_012512925.1 of Desulfuromonadaceae bacterium. Taxonomy (GTDB): domain Bacteria; phylum Desulfobacterota; class Desulfuromonadia; order Desulfuromonadales; family JAAYDE01; genus JAAYDE01. The sequence continues at coordinate 1,106 of JAAZDE010000170.1, read as the reverse complement.
TGGCCCTGTTTCTGTTCACCGACGCCATACTCAACGGACGCCCCATCGAGGTCTACAATCATGGCCGCATGCAGAGGGATTTCACCTACATCGACGACATTATCGAGGGGGTGGCGCGGGTGCTGTTCCACCCCGCCGCTCCCAACCTCAAGTGGGATGGCGCCGCCCCCGATCCCGGCACCAGCCAAGCCCCCTACCGGCTCTACAACATCGGCAACAACAACCCCGTGGAACTGATGGACCTGATTGGCTCCCTGGAAAAAAACCTCGGCCGAACCGCCGACAAGATCATGCTCCCCCTGCAGCCCGGCGATGTTCCCGCCACCTACGCCGACGTGGACGACCTGATCCGCGACATCGGCTTCAAACCGGCCACACCGATTGACACGGGCATTGCTCGCTTCGTCGACTGGTACCGGGCCTACTTCGGCCTATAGGGAACGCTTTTAGCCCTTTCGTTGGAATCCTTCCCTGATGCGGTGGTGTTATTCCGAGGATATTCATGCTTTTACGAGGTGATCATGGCTTGTGAACGTTGTTTCACCCTGACGGTGCGTTACGCCGAAACCGACGCCCAGGGGGTGGTCCACCACGCCAACTACCTGACCTGGTTCGAGGAGGGGCGCTCGGAACTTCTGCGCCAGAAAGGAATGCACTACAGCGACATCGAACGGGCCGGCTTTTTCGTGGTGGTCGCCCACGCCGCCATCAACTACCGCGCCCCCGCCTTCTACGAGGACCGGGTGACGGTGACCACCTCCCTCGAAAAGATTCACCGCCGCATTCTGGAGTTCGCCTACCGCGCCGTCAACCAGGACGGGATGCTGCTCGCCGAAGGCCGCACCGTCCACGTCGTGATCGGCAAAGACCGCCGCCCGACATCGCTCCCTCCCGAATGGATGGAGCGGCTCAGCGCTCCTGAGGAGGGGTAGCGGGAGATTCCCTCAAAGCTTTTTCCCGGGCCGCCGGACATTCACTCCTGCCGCTCCCCGCCGGGCAGCCGGAGCAGCCACTGCAGATTGCCGGGCCGCTGCCCCGTAATTGCTTGAAGAACCTCCTCGCCAGTAACAGTCCCGACACCCCCACAATCATCCACACCAGTATCG
>JAAZDE010000024.1 GCA_012512925.1 Desulfuromonadaceae bacterium | reverse complement strand
GGTCACGGGGATCTTCGGGAAGGCCATTCCGGAGGCCATCTCCCGCCAGGAAGGTGTTGACTTCAAGACCCGCCTCCAGGAGTATGTCCAGGCCCAGGGCTGGGGCGCCCCCGAGTATCTGCTGGTCAGCGCCGAAGGCCCCGATCACCGGAAGCTTTTTACCTGCGAGGTTCGCTGTGAGGGGCGCCCCCGCGGCGTCGGCAGCGGCAAAACCAAAAAGAAAGCCGAACAGGAGGCCGCCCATCAGGCCCTGCGGGACTTGGGGGTGTAGGACCGGTCGGCAATTCGACTGACGGAATTCATCCCTATTAATGGAGTTTATCTTCCGATGACAACAGAAACACCCTTCCGCACCGGTTTCGTGTCGATTGTCGGCAGCCCCAACGTGGGCAAATCGACTCTGCTGAACCAACTGCTGAAGCAAAGGCTAAGCATTGTCTGCAAGAAACCGCAGACGACACGCAACCGCATTCTCGGCATCTACAACGCGCCCGGCTGTCAGATTCTTTTTTTCGACACCCCCGGTTTCCATCAGGGTCCCAAGGCTCTCGACCGCTTCCTGACCAATCAGGCGCTGAGCGCCTGTGCCAACGTCGATCTCATTCTGGTGCTGGTGGAATCCTGCGGTGAACGCAGCCGTCTGCCCCAACCCTTGCTGGAGGTCGTGGCCCAAAGCCGTATTCCGGCCTTGCTGGCCATCAACAAGATCGATCTCATCGAGCGCCCCAGATTGCTGCCGTTGATGGAAAGTCATGCCCGGGACTTCCCCTTCCGGGAGATTCTTCCGGTCAGCGCTCTGAAAGGGGAGGGACTCGACGAACTGTTGGCGGCCATGATCCGCTTTCTTCCGGAAGGCCCCCAACTCTATCCCGGCGACATGATCAGCGATCTTCCCGAACGCTTTTTCGCGGGGGAATTGATCCGGGAACAGGTGTTGAAAAATGTCCATGCGGAAATTCCTTATGGAACAGCAGTTTGTATTGAAACATTTAATGAAAGAGATGATGGTCTTGTGATGATTGAAGCAGCCATCATCGTGGAGCGGGAGAGCCACAAGAAGGTCCTCGTCGGCCATAACGGGCAGATGATCCGCCGCATCGGCGAGGCTGCCCGCGGTCAGCTTGAAAAATTTCTCGGCACCCGTGTTTTTCTGAAGACCTTCGTTCGGGTGGAAAAGAAATGGACCCGTTCCATGAGTAAACTGGATGAGTTCGGATACCATGAAGGATAACCGGGAGATCGCGTCATGATGCCGACCATCGCCATCGTCGGCCGACCCAATGTCGGCAAATCGACCCTTTTCAACCGTATCGTCCGGCAGCGCAAGGCCATTGTCGAGGATATGCCGGGGGTGACTCGGGACCGCATCTACGCCGAGGTGCGTCACTACGACCGGCCATTTCTGCTGGTCGATACCGGGGGTTATGAGCCGGCTTCCGATCATGTCATCCTCAGCCGCATGCGCCTCCAGACGGAAGTCGCCATCCGCGAGGCCGACGTCATTCTCTTTCTGATGGACGCCACCTGCGGTGTTCATGGCGCCGACATGGAAATGGCCGCTCTTCTCAGACGCCAGGAAAAACCGGTCTTTTATGTCGTCAACAAGGCCGATTCCGCGGCCCGGGAGGCCCAGACAACGGAGTTTTACTCCCTCGGCATCGACCGTTTCTACGCCATATCCGCCGAGCATGGTCTGGGCGTTACGGAACTGATCGAGGATATGCTTGGCGTTCTTCCTTCGGGGGGGGAAAGCGAAGACGAGGATGGGGAGGTCCGCATCGCCATCATCGGCCGTCCCAATGTCGGCAAATCCTCATTGGTCAACCGGCTTCTTGGCGCCGAAAGGGTGCTGGTCAGTCCCATCCCCGGCACCACCCGCGACAGCATCGACACCGCTTTCACCTACAACGGCCGCCGCTATCTGCTGATCGACACCGCCGGCATCCGGCGCAAGGCGAAGGTGGATGAAAAGCTGGAGAAGGTCAGCGTCCTCCAGGCCATCAAGGCGATCTCCAGGGCTCATGTCGTGGTGATGGTCGTCGATGCCGAAAGCGGCATCGCCGAGCAGGACCTGACCGTGGCCGGCTACGCCTTCGAGAAGGATCGGGCGCTGATTCTGGTGATCAACAAGTGGGATCTAATCGACAAGGACAACAGCACTTTCCGGAGCTTTTCCGAGGAGGTGCGGGCCACCTTCAAATTCATGTCCTTCGCCCCTTTGCTTTTTGTTTCAGCCCTGACCGGGCAACGGGTTTCCAAAATCCTTCCCGAGGTGGAGAAGGTTTACGAACAGTTCGACCGCAATCTGGCTACGCCGGCTCTCAACAAGGCCCTTCAGCAAGCGGTGGAACGCCGCCCCCCCCCTCTTTTTCACGGCAAGCGGGTGAAACTCTTCTATGTCACCCAGACGGCGGTTCGCCCCCCCACCTTGACCTTTTTCGTCACTCGGGCCGAGGGCCTGAATATCTACTATCGCCGCTACCTGGCCAATCAGATGCGTGCTACCTTCGGCCTGGAAGGGGTTCCCCTGAGGATGATATTCAGAGACCGGGAAAAAAAAGGTTAGGTCTCTTCTCCGTACCTTGCCAAGTTTGGTCCGGATGCTATTCTGATGGCAATGGTTTGCCTAACGAATTTCCTTCAGGGAGTCTTCATTGATTGGCAAGAAAATCCTTATCGTCGAAGATGAAAAAAGTATCCTCAAACTGGAAAGTCTTCTCCTCACCGCCAAGGGCTGCCAGGTCCAGGGGGTGGAGGAAGGACATGCGGCTCTCCAGGCGATCCGAAATTTCCGTCCCGATCTGATTCTCCTCGACATCATGCTGCCCGGTCTGGATGGTTTCGAGATTTGCCGGCGCATCAAGGAAGATCGGGAAACCAGAGATATCCCCGTGGTTATGCTGACGGCCCGGAATTCCTCCCAGGACATTCTCAAGGGGAAAGAGGTGGGCGCCAGCCATTACATAACCAAGCCTTTCGCAACTTCCGTCATGATCGAGACGGTGCGTAATTGCCTTGCCGGAACTCCTGATTCCTCTCTTTTCCCGGCCGACTTTTCCGAAAGGTGCATGGACCCCCTGTCCGCCCTTGACAATATGCCAGAGTTTCCGCTTTAATAGGCGCGTTTTGGCGGTTTTCAGGTGATCATCCATTTGCAAGGAGGCGGTTTTGGCGAAGGAAGAAGCAATTGAGGTCGAAGGCAAGGTCATCGAACCCCTGCCCAATGCCATGTTCCGGGTCGAGCTGGACAACGGACATATCGTTCTGGCTCATATTTCCGGGAAGATGCGCAAGTTCTACATTCGGATTCTTCCCGGAGACCGGGTCACGGTGGAACTTTCTCCCTACGACCTGAGTCGGGGCCGCATCACCTACCGGGCCAAATAATCCGCCGATCGATCGGAGCGACCGCTTTGCGCCGCAAGTTGCCGGGAATCTTTGCCGGTCGCGGAGTGAGCGGTTTCCGGCGGAGAGGCGACCAGTGCATCGGATGACCGGCGATTGCCGGTATTTATATTTATAAGGCGGCCATCCGTCTTGGAGGTCAGGCATGGAAGAACG
>JAAZDE010000002.1 GCA_012512925.1 Desulfuromonadaceae bacterium | reverse complement strand
CGGGCTTTTCGACTTTTTCGGCAAGTTCGAGGTGGAGCGCTACCTCGACTACAACGGCAGCAGTTTCGTCAGGCGTTTCGACGCCAACTCTTTCCTCTATCTGGCCAAGGCCCTCGATCTCTTCGACACCGCCTGGAATTTCGACAGTCTGGCGGCAGCCCTGGAGCGCGTCATCTGCCCTTCTCTCTGGTTTGCCTTCAGCTCCGACTGGCTTTATCCCCCTTCCGATTCCGAGTTGATTGTCGATCTGCTGGAAAAAGGGGGGAAGCCGGTGGAGTATCGCCGGATCGAATCGGATTACGGCCACGATTCCTTTCTGGTGGAACCGGAAAAATTTATTCCTTATTTGCGCGCCTTTCTGGAGCGGATCAGCGCCCTTTAACGGGCTGGTTCGGATACCTTTTCAGCCAGCACCCGATCCAGCGCCAGTCTCAGTCTTTGCATCCCCTCATCCTCCGGTTCGACTTCCACTTCGATGCGGCGTTCAGGGAGGGTATGGCGGTAAAGGGGATCGTAATAATCGACGATCAATCTCCGCACCAGTTCCTCCCAGTGCTCTTCCTTTACAAGTTGCAGCAACTGGTCGACGGCATCCCCTCCCAAACGCCTTCGCAGGGATTGGATCGGCGCTGTCAGGGCTTCCTTCTCCTCCAGTAGCGGAGCATACTCGCGGAGGATGGTGCGCACCCGAAAATCAACGGAGGCTTTGATCCACAGGGAGGTTTCCTCCTGCAGTGAGGCATAAAGCCTTTCCGGCAGGAGCAGTTTGCCAATGTTTCGGCTCTCCCCCTCCGACACGGCCCAGGAGCCTGGGGGAATGTTGCGCAATCGATCCCAAAGCAGCGCCTCGAAATATTTTTGGGTGGGCTGGGGAGGCTGGTTCAGGCCACCGAAGGCGCTGCCCCGATGGCAGGCGATCCCTTCCAGATCGAGGATGGGAACCCCCTTTTGGACGAGACGTTTCAGCAGGGCGGTTTTGCCGACCCCGGTGAGGCCGCGCAGGACCAGCAGCCGTCCCCATTCTCCACGGTCCAAAAAATCCCGGACATAATCGCGGAAGGCCTTGTGCCCCCCCCGAAGGCGGCGGACGGAGATCCCCGCCAGGGCGAAGAGGGTGGCCGCGGCTTCGCTGCGCAATCCTCCCCGCCAGCAGAAAACCACCGCCGGAGTACGGTCGGTGTGCTTCTGGCAAAGGAGTTGGGAGACCATGGCCGGAATGCGGGGAGAGACGAATTGGAGACCGAGAAGCCGTGCCTCCATGCGACCCTTTTGCTTGTAACAGGTTCCGACCCGGGCCCGTTCCTCATCGTTCAGCAGGGGGATGTTGATGGCGCCGGGAATGGTTTCCTGGGCGAATTCCGAAGGGGAACGGACATCGACCATGAGTGCCCCCTGGTCGCGCAGCTTTAAGGCTTCATCCACTTCAATCAATTGCAGGGTCATGGAATCTCAACAAGTTTTTTGGGTGGGCAGGCGGTTTTTAAGCCGGCATCAGCAACCACAGTTCGTCGCCCGCCGGTTACGGTGACGTCGACCTGGCACCCTGCCCGGAGAAGACGGCTGCGGATGCCATCGATCTTCTCCGGGGCGCCCCGGCCCGCCGCCGGGTTGGCGATCAGCATGATTCTCATCTCTGTCTTTTCGCTCCTGTTTGAACTGGCGTCAAGTGCTCCGTTTCGCTATCCTGACCGGGAATGACTCAAAAATTGGAGAATGAAAGCAACTTGGACATGCCGAACAGACCCTACAACCTCTTTTCCGAACATCTTAAAGAAATTTTCGGCCGGCGGATCCATAAAATTTCCATTGATGCCGGATTTTCCTGTCCCAATCGAGGCGGTACCCGCCATCTGCCCGGTTGCATTTTCTGCAGCCCGGACGGATCGGGGGCCACCGGGATCAAGCGGGGGGCTTCGATCCGCGATCAAATCGAAGATGGCAAGGAGGTCATGATCCGCAAATACAAGGCCGGGGCTTTTCTGGCCTATTTCCAGTCCTACACCAATACCTGGGCGCCGGTGGCGGAACTTCGCTCCTGCTTCGACGAAGCCCTCTCCGTGGATGGGGTCGTCGGCCTGGCGGTCGGCACCCGCCCCGATTGCCTGGGCGGGGAGGTTCTGGATCTGCTGGCGGGATATCACCGCAGCACCTATTTCTGGCTGGAGGTCGGCCTGCAGAGCATCCATGACCGGACTCTGGACTTCATCCATCGCGGCCATGATTACCGGACCTTTACGGCGGCCTTTGCCGCCGCCAGAGAACGGGGGATGCGGGTTTGCGTTCACATCATCCTCGGGCTGCCCGGGGAAACCCGCCGGGAGATGCTGGAGACCGCTTCCGAAATGGCCCGGCTGCGGGTGGACGGCATCAAGATCCATCTTCTCCATGTCCTCGAAGGGACTCCGCTGGCCCGCCTTTTCCGGGAGGGGTCCCTGCAGATACTGGAGCAGGAGGAATATGTCGGACTGGCGGTCGATTTTATCGAACGGCTTCATCCTGACACCCTGATCCACCGTCTTACCGGCGACGGCCCGCGGGAACAGCTGTTGGCCCCTCTCTGGTCACTGAACAAATGGGAGGTCATCAACGCCATCCATGACGAATTCCGCAGGCGGCAGAGCCGTCAGGGGGCGTTTCATTGCCACGGTTGAATGCCTTAGGCGGCGGCTGTCGGATCGAACGGAGCAATTCCCGCCGGGTAATGCCAAAGACAAATTTTTCAGGAAAGGAAGCGTACTATGAAAACTGAGCCCAAAATCGGATTCATCGGCGGAGGAAACATGGCCGAGGCCCTGATCAAGGGGCTGGTGGCCGCCCATCGCCAGATCAATTTGCTGGTTTGTGAACCGCTGGATAGTCGCCGCGAAACTCTGGCTTCCAGATATCCCCTGCAATTCTGCGCCGATAGCAGCGAACTGGCAAGGGAATGCGGGATCATCTTCCTGGCCGTCAAGCCGCAACTGGCCGCTTCCGTCCTGGACCAACTCGGGCCGGCGATCGGTGAGGAAAAACTGCTGATTTCGGTCATGGCGGGGATTTCCACCGCGTTTATGGAACAACATTTTTCCCACCCGGTGTGCATCGTCCGGGCCATGCCCAACACACCGGCCCTCGTCGGCGAAGGGGTCACCGCGATCTGCGCCGGAGCCCACGCTCAGCCCGACAATATGGAGACGGCTGAATCCCTGCTGACCGCCGTCGGTCCGGTTTTCAGGGTTCATGAGGCACAGATGGACAGCGTCACCGGCCTCTCGGGCTCCGGTCCCGCCTATGTCTTCACCCTGATCGAGGCGTTGGCGGACGGTGGCGTCCAGGAGGGGTTGCCGCGGGACACCGCTTTGTCGCTGGCCGTTCAGACCGTGCTGGGAGCGGCCGCCCTGGTGAAGGAGAGCCGGGAGCATCCCGCGGTGCTTCGGGACCGGGTTTGCTCCCCCGGCGGCACCACCATCCGTGGCATCAAGGCCCTGGAGGAGCACGGTTTCCGCAATGCCGTCATGGAGGCCGTCCACCAGTCTGCCCGCAGGTCCCGGGAACTCGGCGGCAAATGAAAAAGCGCCGCTGGACGTCGGCGCTTTTTCATTCACAAGGGCTCCTTCCACCTTATCCCCTGGGGGAGGTCGGGGCGGAAGCCGGCTTGATGATTACGTCGATGCGGCGGTTGATGGCCCTGCCCTGGGAAGTTTCGTTGGCAGCGAGAGGGCGGCTGGAGCCGTAACCCCGAGAGGAAATGTGATCCGGAGCAACGGTGCGGTTGGCGATGAGATACTCTTCCACTGCCGCCGCCCTGTCCATGGATAGTTTTTCGTTTGCCTGGACCGTTCCGGTGCTGTCGGTGTGCCCCTCGATGGTCACGATGGGGTTGTCAAACAGCCCGATCGATTTTTGCACCCGGCCGAGAAGTTCGAAATTCTCCGGAAGCAGAAAACTTTTGCCTATCGGGAACTGAATGGTCTTGAGGCGGATAACCAGGTTGGCCCCCTGTTTGGAGACCTCCGCTTCGGCGGGGTGAAACAGTTTCTGGATCTCGGCGAAAGCATCATTGAAGCGTTTTTCCGTCTGCCACTGCTCACGGATCGATTTCTCCTGGCGGCTCAGCGTTTCCAGGGTTGAAGATTGCTCCTGGAGGGTTTTTTCGAGGTAGATGTTTCGTTCCCTGGTCTGACCGGCGACGGCGGCCAGGTTTTCACTCTGTGACTCGAAGGAACGGTTGCGCAGGTCACCCGCCCCCATCTCATCGGAGATGCGGAACAGCATCCGTTCCATTTCCAGGGCGATATCCTCCGGAGCACGGCCGCGGTAGGCTTTGCTCTGGCGGGTGATCTGGAGCAGACGGTTGGCATAGAATTCGGCTCCGGCCGCCTTGCCCTCAATCTCGTCATTCTGATAGCGGTTGCCGGCAATGAAGGTTTCGGCGGCTTCCAGTTGCCGCCTGGCTTCCTGGTAGGATGCGGGAGCCTGTTTGGCGGCGCCCTCTTTTTCCGCGGTGGCGATCAGGTCACGGCTGTCCTTCAGATAGCGGTCCTTGATGGCGGCCAGTTCCAGTTCATCAAAAGCCCGGGTCACTTCGGCCTTTCTTTTCTGGGCCTTGTTCAGGTTGCTGGTTTCGACGGCGTGGGTCAGTTCCAGAAAATCCCCTTCCACTTTTTGATAATCCGCTTTCAGAGTTTCGGCTCCGGCTTTGCGGGCCTGCTCCCTCGCCTTGATGGTTTCAGGCATCATGGAGCGCACGATCAGGGCATTTTCCTCTGCCTGCCGCAACTGGGCCCGGCTCTTTACCACCCCTTGGGCGACATCGGCCAGGGGGGCTCCCTGCTGCAGGGCCAGGCGGGCCTGGCTGAACGACCGGCTGGCTTCGGCAAAGAGGGTCGGCGAGAAAACATCCAGTTGATTGATCCGTCCCTTTTCAATGTCGGCGGCCAGGTTTTCAACCTCGGCAACGGGGTTGGCGATTCTGCCTCCCACCTCGGGGACGGCGACGGTTCCTCCGACGCAGCCTGACAATCCCGCGATCAACAGCGCGGCCACATACATCCCTCCAGAAAAAGCTTTCACCTTTTCCTCCCTTGACCGGACCTGGCCGGCAACATTTTCAAAGGTTTATCGATTCCCCAGGGAAAAGGGAAGGTCACGTCCACCCTTTTCCGAAATGCAGTTCCATCCGGCGGACCGCCAGGGAACAGCTGAAGGTCAACAAAAAATAAAGAATGGTTATCGTGGTCCAGATCTCCAGTGACAGATGGGTCGCCGCCATCACCTCCAAGCCCTGGAAGGTCAGTTCCTGGATCGACACAACCGAGACGATGGCTGAATCCTTGATGGTGGAGATGAATTGCCCGGCCAGCGGCGGCAACATGCGGGGCAGAGCCTGCGGCAAAACAACATACCACAACTGTTGGTTGCGGGAAAGCCCCAGAGAGGAAGCCCCCTCCCATTGACCGCGGTCGATCGACTCGATAGCGGCACGGACGATTTCGGTGATGTAGGCTCCCTCCAGAAGGGCCAGGGCCAGGACACCGGACAGGAAAGGGGTCAGGAGATGGGGGGGGGCGAAAAGGAATTCCAGCAGGCTCCTGACCGGGGCGGGACCGGAAACGGCCATTTCGCTGATTTGGAGGACCGGCATCAGCTGGTCGCCGATGAAGAAATAGAAGATGAGGATTAACACCAGTGGTGGGATATTGCGAATCAGGCCAACGTAAAGGAGGCCGACCATGCGGGGGAAAGCGGCGCGGGCGGTCCGCGCCATCCCCATGGTGAAGCCGACCAGGGAACCGAGCAGCGTGCCCCAGACGCTGAGCCGGATGGTGTTGATGAATCCTTCCATCAACAGGTTCGGGGTCCAACCGCCAGAGCTGTTCCTTCTGAAAAAGAACTGGGGGATGGCATCCCAGTTCCAGGGGTAGTCCAGGCCGATGCCGATCCGTAAGGCGGAATAAGATAGGGCCGCCGCCAGAATGGTGGCCAAGGTGATATCGAGCCAGGTGAATTTTGGGCGCAGGTTCATGTCCGGTGGCGTTCTCGTAAAGACGGCGCTATTTCAGCGACCCTTCCCAGGTGGTGCCGCCGAACCAGTAGTCACGCCGTTCCTTCAGCCAGCCGTCGGCTTCGGCGATCAGTATCCAGTTGTTGAGAAAGTTCAGGGAATCGACATCTCCTTTGCGCAGGGCGAAGCCGATAGGCTCTCGGGTGAATGGTTCCTCAACGGGCAGGAACAGCTTTTCCGGATGGCGCGCCGCCAGATGGGCCGGAGTCGGCCGCGACGAGATGAAAGCATGGGCGTTTCCGTTCAGCAGTTCCTGCACCGCCTGGGATTCATCGTCGAAAAGGAGCAGCCGGGCCTGTGGGAGATGTTTTTTCGACGCCTCGGCTGCCGTGGTCCCCATTCTTGCCGCTATCGTTATATCGGGATTGTTGAAATCCTCCATGGAGTCGAAGCCCGCGGCAATCTTTTTGTGGGCGACGATCGACATGCCGCTGCTGTCGTAGGGGATGGTGAAGTTGACCTTCTTATTGCGTTCCGGAAGGATGCCCATGCCGCCGATGATGATGTCGAACTTGCCGGTCAGCAAAGCGGGGATGATCCCGGACCACTTGGTGGGCACGAATTCCACCCTCACCCCCATATCCTTGGCCAGACGGCTGGCGACATCGATTTCGAAACCGATCAACTCGCCGTTTTTGTCGTGCATCGCCCAAGGCACGAAGGTAGACATGCCGACCCGCAGCACGCCGCGCCGCAGCACCTGCTCGACCATGCTTTGGGCCACCAGTTCCTGTCGTAAATCCGTGCTCCAGGAAAGGGCCGGGGCGGAGAGGGCCAGAGCCGCCGTCAGCAAAAGCCCCAAGGTCAGGCCGCTGCTTTTTGAAACCATTCTTTTGTCCATAACATCCTCCATGAGAGTATTTGTTTTCGGGGAAAAATCAGAGATAGGTCTGGAAGCGGAGTTTCATCCCCCAGGCCAGAGCGGACAGAGACAGGCTGACCGCCAGGTAGATGGCGGCCACGGTGAACCAGACCTCGAAGGTCAGAAAGGTTTCGGCGACGATCATCTGCCCCTGCATGGTCAGGTCGAGGATGGCGATGGTGCTGACCAGGGCCGAATCCTTGACCAGGGAAACGGCCTGGCCGGTCAGCGGCGGCAGAATGTGCCGTATCGCCTGGGGGATGATCACCCAGCGGTAGGCCTGAGCCCGGCTGAAGCCGAGGCTGTGGGCCGCCTCCCACTGCCCCTTGTCCACCGCCAGGATTCCGGCGCGGAGGATTTCCGAGGCATAGGCCCCTTCGAAAAGGCTGAGGGCGAGAACCGCCGTCGGAAAGCGGCCGATGCCGAAGATCGGGGAAATGACGAAGTAGAGGAAAAAGAGTTGCGTCAGCAATGGGGTGTTGCGGACCATTTCCAGGTAGACCCTGGCGATTCCGCGGCCGAACAGGGAGTGGGAAAGGCGCAGCAGGGCCGCGGCCAGACCGAAGAGTAAAGCCAGCGCCAAACTCCAGAAAACGATTTGGAAGGTGACGCCGAGCCCTTGCAGAAGAACGCCGGGGCGCCACCCGGCGCCATCCCTGACCAGCAGAAAATCGCCGATCCGGTACCACTGCCAGTGGTAATCGAGGGAAGCGAGGCTTTTGCTCCCCAGCCAGACCAACAGGGCGGCGACCAGGATGTATTTGCCCATTTCCCGCCGATGCTCTGTCCAACGAGCGATAAAAAACCATTTCAGCTTTAATATCATTGAAAAAGTCAGCCTTGCCGCCTTTCACGGGGAAACTGGCGATTTGTTGATGTTTGTCGAGCGCCATTCTTCCCACAACCCCGCTCCCAGTTCCATGCTCCAGCTCAGTTCCTTTTCCAGATCGGTGCTCGTTTCGTAGCCGAGACGGCGGGCCAGGTAGCCGAAATCGGCGGAGTCGGTCGGCGGAACGGCGAGATCCTGGGCGCTGCCGCGCACCGCCCGCAAGGCGTCGATCAGCCGTCGCAGACAGCGGTAGGCGCGGCGGATTTCCTCGGCCCGCCGATCTCCGATCACTCCGGCCTCGTGGAGCTTTTCCAGCGCCACCATGGTATGGGTGACCCGCAGGGCGGGGTTGCCCGCACCGTGCTCGATCTGTTTGGCCTGGATGAAATACTCCAGATCGACCAGGCCGCCGCGGCCGTATTTGACATTGAGGGTTCCGGGGACGATCGCCTCCTCCATCTGACGGCCACGCAAATGAAGGATGTTCCCGATATCCAGAGGTTTTCCGCTGTAGACAAAATCGTCGCGGAGGGCCGTGATCCGTTGCCCCAACTCCGGGTTTCCCGCCACGGGACGGAGTTTGACTAGGGCCATGCGCTCGAACTGGTAGGCCGGCCCGGAGTCGGCATAGTATTTTCTGAAGGCTTCCAGTGAAGAAGCAAGGGAGCCTTTTTCGCCGTGGGGACGGAGCCGCAGATCGATGTGGAAGATTCCCTCCCGCCGCGCCTTGAGGCCGCGAAGAAAAAGGCGGACCAGCTTTTCGAAAAAGGAGCCATTGTCGATGCTCTTTTCCCCGTCGCTCTGCCCGGAAGCCTCATAGACGAAGATGAGTTCGATGTCGGAGGCAAAGCCCATTTCGCGGCCGCCGAACTTGCCGATGGCCAGAATGGACCAGGAACAGAGGGCTCGATCCTCCAGCAACGGTCTGCCATGACGTTTTTCCAGGTTTCGATAGCAGAGATCGGCTACCTCCCCCACCACCACTTCGGCCAGATCGCTCAACTCCGCGGAAAAGCGGATATCGCCGATATGGTGGGTGATGTGCTGAAGGTCGATGCGGAACATATGGCGGTCTTTGAAGATGTTGAGGATCCTCACCTGCTCCTCTTCGTCGTCGGTGGCGGCCAGTTCCCCCCGCAGTTCCGCCAGCAGATCCTCCCGGTTTGGACAGGTGTCGAGAACTCCGGGATCGCTGATCATGGGGAAGAGGTTCTCGTACTGCATGCGCAGAAAGTCTTCCCACAGAAAGCGGCTGACCCCCATCAAGGCGGCGATGTTGTTGAGCACCCGTTGTGAGCGGATGCTGCCCAGATCGTGGACCCATTCCGGCTGGAAGAGGACCTGGGTCACCAGGTCGCCGAACTGGCGCAGGGCCAGACCGGGATTGGCCGATTGGGGGAGCATGTGGGTGAACTGCTTGATCAGGGCGCAGGCGGCGCGGAGTTGCTGGAGTTTTTCGGTTTCGATGATTTTGCGGCGCTGGATGTCCTGAATCCAGAAGGTGTCGTGGACTTCCTCCCCGATGGTCCGGATGTCGGCTTCTTCGATGTTGATTTCCAGCATCGCCAGGGCATTGGCGAAAGAAAACAGAAAACCGGGCGTATCCTCGGAGCGGAGGTGGAGGATCGTCATCTTCTCCGAAGCTTCGTTGTCAAAGCGAATCGATACCGGCAGCAGGGTTTTGGATCGGCTCGGGCGATTTTTCATGGCGGCGCAGATTCGGTCGATGATGCCCTGGCGGGCGTTGTCCATCTCCCCCCTGGCGGCTTTTCCTACCAGTTCTGTCAATTCGTCGGCAAAGGAGAACCAAAAGGCGGCCTGGTCATCGCAAGGTGGGGCCGAGACATCGAAGATATCCAGGAGTTTGGCCTGGGAAGGGCAGGCCGGTTTTCCTTTTGAAAGGGCTGCCGAGCCGCGGCGCGTGGTCAGCCTGCCGTATTCGATGCCGATTCCCTTGGCGGTCAGCAGTCCGGCGATGAGGGAAAGGAGTCCCCGCTGGTCGGCGGCGGCGATGGTGACCCGCCACCGGTTTTCCTCCCGTCGTCGGACACGGAGCTGTACCTCCCCCGGTTTGCTGATCCTGTCCAGAAGATCCTGGTCTTTTTCAAAAAGCGCCGAGATCGACAGTTGGCCGTCCGCTTCCACAATCTCAGCCCTTTGGGGGGAGTCGTAACCGAGGAAATGAAATTCGTTGCGATTGTCCATGATGGTGGCTCCGGGTCGCGGTTTGGTTTGCCACGAGGCGTGTCGATGTTTGGGTTGGGATTGGATTCACAACAAATATACCGTCAGGAGGGGGATGCGCCACAGAAAAAACCGCCGTGGCAATGGGATCTGCGAACGGCGGTCAGGTGCATTCAGCTGCGGTTTTGGTGGACAAAGGATCAGAAGGCGTATTTTACTCCGGCGGCAAGGGCATTGGAGGCTCCCCGCACGTCATTGAAGAGGCCGTCCATCCCGGACCGGTGATGGAGGCGAAAAAAAACGCTCCAGGGAGATGGCCTGGGAGAGGTGAAATCGAGCTCAAACATCAGATAGTTCAGCAATTTTGAAGTTTCGTCGTGCTGCTCCTTTTCGATGGCGGGGGTTCTGGTGGCATAGGATAGCCCGTCGCCGACCGCGAAGCTGGTGTCCACGATATGATCCCACCAGAAGGGGAGCCAGCGGGCCACGAAAACGGCGTTGAACTCGTTGTGGGACTCGTCCCCCCAGTGCTGGGCCGCCTGTCCTTCCACCTCGAGGCGGATATAATCCCGCCAGGTCCACAATTCCTTGCCGAGGACGCCGACGATAAAGTGATGGGAGCCCTTGAACTCGAGCTCTCCGCTGAGGGTGTCTCCCAGAGAACCGTACCCCACTTCGCCTCCGTAGAGGCTGACGAACCATCGGCCCTCGGCCGCAACGGTGATGGGAAGCAGCAGAATGACAAGCATACCGGCAAGCAGAATCCGACAAAAACAAGAGGATTTCATGGTCAATCTCCAGGGCATTTTTTTGGGAAGGTAGATTGAATGGATAGCTCCTGTTTGTCAAGACAATCCCGTTCCGGAAGGCGGATTTTTGCAGCAGCGGCAAAGAGGTGCGGAAACGTCACGATTTCTTTTTGATATGGAAAGGGTCTCAGGAAGGTTGCCTGAGACGTATTTTCTCAGCCATCTCATTCATGGCGCAGGGCGTCGATGGGGTTGAGGCCGGCGGCCCGGCGCGCCGGGAAGAAGCCGAAGATCACGCCGATAGCGGCCGAGAAAAGAAAGGACAACAGATTGATGGCGGGGTCGAAAAGGTAGGGGACGTTCATCAGCCGGGCGAGGAAAAAGGAGGCCCCCGTGGCCAGGGCGATACCGATCAACCCTCCGATGCTCGACAGTACCACGGCCTCGATGAGGAACTGCAGCAGGACTTCCCTTTCCAGCGCACCTATGGCCAGGCGGATGCCTATCTCGCGGGTGCGCTCGGTGACCGACACCAGCATGATGTTCATGATGCCGATGCCTCCCACCAGGAGGCTTACGGCGGCTACGGCGCCCAGCAGCATGGTGAGGATCTTGGTGGTGCTGGTCAGGGTTTCGGCGATCTGCCGGGTGTCCATCACGCGGAAATCGTCATCTTCGCTTTCACTGATGTTGCGCCGTTCGCGCATGAGCAGGGTAAGCTGCTTTTTCACTCCGTCGATGGAGGCGCTGTTGCTCACCGACACGGTCAGCCGGTTGATGTCCTGGCTGCCGCTGAGGCGGCGCTGCACGGTGCGCAGCGGCATCACCACGGTGTCGTCCTGGTCGGAGCCCATGGCCGATTGCCCTTTGCCCTTGAGCAGGCCGATCACCTCGCAGGAAAACAGTTTGATGCGGATCTCGCTGCCCACCGGGCTTTGTCCGCCGAAAAGCTTTTCGCGCACCGTTTCACCGATGATGCAGACCGCTTTGCCGGCCCGTTCCTCGGTTTCGTTGAAAGTGCGGCCGGCGGCCAGTTCCCAGTTGCCGGCGGGGAAGTAGTCGTTGTTGGTGCCGGTGACCACGGTGGACCAGTTGTTGGCCTGATAGACCGCCGTCGCTCCTTTGTTGACCACTGGCGCCACCCATTCCGCCCCCGAGATCTGGTAACGGATGGCTTCGACGTCGGCGATCTTGAAATTGGGGGCGCCCCCGCCTCCGGGGCCGAAGCGCTGCCCGGGGATGAGCATCAGCAGGTTGCTGCCCATGCTCGAGATCTGATCGGAGACCGATTTGGTGGCGCCGTTGCCGAGGGTGACCATGGTGATGACCGCGGCGACGCCGATGACGATGCCCAAAATGGTGAGAAAGGAGCGCATCAGATTGCGGCGGATGGCGCGCAGGGCCAACAGGAGCGTGTTCCACAACATCAGGCGGCCTCCTCCGTGCGGCTGTCGCTCTCCAGGTATCCGTCGACGAAACGGATGATTCTTCTGGCGTAGGCCGCCATGTCGGGCTCATGAGTGACCATCAGAACGGTAATGCCTTTTTCGCGGTTGAAGGCGGTGATCAGTTCCATGATCTCCTGACTGGTTTTGGTGTCGAGGTTGCCGGTGGGTTCGTCGGCCAGAAGCACGGCGGGATGGGTGACGATGGCGCGGGCGATGGCGACCCGCTGCTGCTGTCCGCCGGAAAGCTCAGCCGGGGTATGGTGCTCCCATCCCTTGAGCCCTACCTGTTCCAGAGCGGCGCGGGCGGCCGCATGGCGGGAGGTGGCGTCTTCACCGCGGTAGATCAGCGGCAGTTCGACGTTTTCCAGGGCGGTGGTGCGGGCCAGCAGGTTGAAACCCTGAAAGACGAAGCCGAGGAAATGGCGGCGTAGCAGGGCGCGCTGGTTGCGCGACAACTTCTCCACCTGGATGTCCATGAATTCGTAGCTGCCGCTGCTGGGGGTGTCCAGACAGCCGAGGATGTTCATGGTGGTCGATTTTCCGGAGCCGCTGGGTCCCATGATGGCGACGAATTCCCCGGTCTCGATGGCGAGGTCGATACCTTTCAGCGCCTGAAAGGCGGCCTGCCCGGACCCGTAGACCTTGGTCAGGGCGGAAAGGCGGATCAGGGGGGAGTTGTTCATGACGATCCTCCCAGGGTTTCGGTAATCACTTCCATGCCAGCCTCGACGGCCCCTCCGGTGATTTCCGTCACCCGGCCATTGGTGGCGCCGGTATTGACATCAACAGCGACCGGTTGGCCGTTGCGCAACACCCAGACCCGCGGCATGACCCCGGCGCCTGGAGTCGAGGCCTTACGGGGCTGTTGCGGGCGCCGCGGGATGAGGGCTCCCATGACGCCGCGGCTTGACGTTTTCTGGGCGGCCTGAGCCTCCGGGGGGGAGAAGCGCAGCGCGGCGTTGGGCACCAGCAGAGCGTTTTCCCTGGTCAAAGTCGTTATCTCGGCGGTGCCGGTCATGCCGGGGCGCAGGGAAAGATCCTCGTTGTCCACGGTGAGGATGGTCAGGTAGGAGATGACACCGTCCTTTTCCTGGGAACCATAACTGACTCGGGTGATGACGGCGGAAAACTGGCGGCCGGGCCAGGCATCGACAGTAAAGATGGCGGTTTGCCCCTCCTTCACCTGGCCGACGTCGGCTTCGTCCACATCCACCTGCAGTTCCATTTTTCCCAGATCCTCGGCCAACAGAAAAAGGACCGGTGCCTGAAAGGATGCGGCCACGGTCTGCCCCGGATCGACCTCGCGGGAGAGCACCACGCCATCGATGGGGGAGCGGATGGTGGCCTTGCCCAGGTCGGTTTCATCCGATTGCAGATTGGCCCGGGCCTGGGTGACGCTGGCGCGGGCGCTGGCCTCACCCGCTTCGGCCCGCTTCAATGTCGCTTCGGCGATATCCATCTCGTTCTTGGAGGGGACCTTGCCCCCGGAAAGCTTGGCCACTTCCCGGAATCGGTTCAAGGTCGACCGCGCTTCCGCCACCGTGGCTCGCGCCTCCAGTACCTTGGCCTCGGTGGCGATCAGGTTGGCCCGTGACTTGGCGACGGCATCCTGCAACTTGGATATGTCGAGGCGCGCCAGCACCTGCCCCCGGGTGACCTGATCGTTGACGTCGACCAGCACCTGTTCGATGATCCCCGAAAGTTCGCTGCCCACCTCGACCTGATTGGTCGGCTGCAGGTTGCCGGTGGCCGAGACCTTGACCACCAGGCTGCCGACCGACACCGGTTCGGTTTTAAAGGAGGGACCGGCTTTCTTTTCGCCGGAGCGGTAAAAGAAGAAACCGGCGGCGGCGACTACCAGCAGCGCCGCGGCAAGCCACAGCCAGCGGACCTTGAAGCGCGGTCCGGAACCGGCCGCGAGAATTTGTTTCAGGGCGGCGTCCTGGTTTTCTTGCGGATTATCGGTTTTGTTCATGGCTTTTCCTTGTCGTCGGAAAGGGGCGACCAGCCGCCGCCGAGGGACTTGTACAAACGGATCAGCGCCAGCACGCCTTCGGCACGGGAGGTGGCGAGGGTGTCTTCCAGGGTGCGCACGCTCCGCTGGGTGTCGAGTACCGGCTGAAAATCGATCAGTCCGGCCGAATACCGCTGCCGCGCCAGTTCCGCCGCGTTTTCCGCCGAGGCGGTGGCGATGGCCAGCGCCTCGCTTCGTTCGCCGTTGCGGAGCAACGAGACCAGGGCGTTTTCCACTTCCTGGAGAGCGTTGAGCACGGTCTGCTCATAGGCCACCAGCACCTGGTCGCGCACCGCTTCCTGGGCCCTCGCCTGGTTGCGCAGCCTGCCCGCGTCGAAGATGGGGGAAGTGATGTTGCCGAGCAGGGCGGCGGTGCCGGCGCCGCCGTTGTCAAGGGCGCTCAGGGTCAAGGCCTCGACGCCGACGGAGCCGGAGATTTTAAAGGAGGGATAGCGCGCCGCCTCGGCGACGCCGATGCGCGCCGTCTCCGCCGCCAGTCGCCGTTCGGCGGCCTGTACGTCGGGACGCTGGCGCAAGGTGTCGGCGGGGATGCCGACGGCGATCCGCTCCGGCAAGGATGGCAGGAGGCCGGTGGGGGCGAGGCGTTCATGGAGTGTCCCCGGGTTTTTTCCGAGCAGTATTTCCAGGCGGTGTTCCGCCTCGGCCAAATTGGTTTCCAAGGCTGGGATCTGGGCCCTGGTCTGCTCCCGGCTGCTGCGCGCCTGCTCGACGTCCTGACTGCTGACCAGGCCGGCCTGGGCCCGCCACTCGGTGAGCTGGAGGGTTTCCGACTGGATGGCGAGGTTGGCTTGGGCGATGGCCAGACGGCTCTGCAGGGTGCGCACCTCGATGTAGTTCAGAGCGGTTTCCGCGGCCAGGGAAACCAGGGTTTCCTGCAGATTCGCCGCCGTCGCTTCAAGATCGGCCTCGGCCGCCTCGACGCTGCGACGCACCCCGCCGAAAACATCCAGCTCCCAACCGGCATCGAAGCCGGCGCTGTAAAACTCGCGGGTGTCGCCGCCGCCCGTTTCCTTGCTCGAGCGGCTGCGTCGGCCGGAGCCTGAGGCGGTTACCGTGGGGAAGCGGTCCGCGGCGGCTATGGCGCGGCGCGCGCGGGCTTCGCGCAAGCGAGCCTGGGCGCTGCGCAGGTCGGGGCTGGAGCGCAAGGCCTGGTCCACCAGCTCCGACAGAAGGGGATCGCTCAGTTTTTGCCACCATTGGCTGATATCGCCGGTTCCGGCAGTCTCTATGGTCGGCTGGGCCGTTGATTCGAGGCGCTGCCAACTTCCCGGTGTGGCGGTGGGCGGGGGTTCGTAGTCGGGACCTACCATAATGCAGGCCGAAAGAACGGAAGCGGAGGCCAGCAGGGCCAGGGCGCGAGGGATGAAAAAAGGGTTCATCGAAATCTGTCTCAGGTTGTTGGGCGGTGGTTGACGGTGCCCGCAGGGGCGATAATCTTGCCATGATCGATGCGGCCTATGGGGCCGTCTAAGAGGACCGGCCTTCTGTTCTCTTCATCTCGAAGCGTATCCGCCAAGTCAAAAACGAATGATAGCACATGCCAAAATGGTAGAATATTAAATAGCGCCAACGGAATACCCGTTGGCCGTCTCCCCGTGACGAAGTGATCACGGGAAAAAGAAAAAACCGCATGGAGGCCGATCATGGAATCCTCGTCGATACGGAAGATACTGGAATATGCCGGGATCACGATAAACGGTTACAGTCCGTATGACATCCGCATTAAGGACGACCGCTGGTTCGGCCGGGTGTGGCGGCAGAAGAACCTCGGCCTGGGTGAATCCTACATGGACGGCTGGTGGGAGTGCGAACGGATCGATGAAATGATCTGCCGCCTGCTGAGCGGTGGGGTGGAGGAAAAAATCAGAAAAAACTGGCGGGACCTGATCGGGGTCCTGCCTTCGCTTTTTTTCAATCTGCAGAAAAAGAGACGCGCCCGCATCATCGCCGAACGCCATTACGATCGCGACAACGAGCTCTTTTTTTCCTTCCTCGACCCCTTTCGCCAGTACAGCTGCGGGTTTTATAAGGACACCGAGGATCTGGAACAGGCCCAGATAAACAAGATGGAGCTGATCTGCCGGAAATTGCAGATCCGGCCCGGCGACCATGTCCTCGATATCGGCTGTGGCTGGGGAGGATTGGCCCGTTTCCTGGCTGAGCGGCATGGCTGCACGGTAACCGGAGTCAACATTTCCCGTGAGCAGCTGGCCTTCGCCCGTGAGTTCTGCAAAGGGTTGCCGGTCACCTTCGCGGATTGCGATTACCGGGAGATTCAGGGGCGTTTCGACAAGATCGTCTCGGTGGGAATGTTTGAGCACGTCGGTTATCGGAATCACCGGGCCTTCATGCGTGTGGTCAACCGTTCCTTAAAAGAGGACGGCCTGTTTCTGCTCCATACCATCGGCAATGACGTCTCCTACCTCAGCTGCGATCCGTGGATCACCAAATACATCTTCCCCAACGGCCTGGTGCCCGGCATGGCTCAGATCGCCCGAAGCGTGGAGCGGCTTTTCGTCATCGAGGATCTCCATAACATCGGCTCCCATTACGACAAGACTCTGATGGCTTGGAATTGCCGCTTCCAGCGTTCCTGGGAGCGGCTCCGGGAAAGATACGATGACCGGTTCAAGCGGATGTGGGAATACTATCTCCTTTCCTGTGCCGGTGTCTTTCGCGCCAGGCGGATGCAGGTCTGGCAGATCCTCATGACCCGCTACGGATCGGGGACCCGGTCCGCACCCCGCATCAGGGAGGTCTGAAAGGATTCATTTTAGAAGATCAACCTGCTCCCTGCCCTCCTTTCAACAAGTCAAACCCCTTGAGTTGCGGTAAGAATTAATTTGCTTTTGTCCGGGGGATGGGTTATAAATCCAAATTCTTGCAAATCGGCACTCTGACTCACCATGGCCCGCCCGCGCGCCGTTCTGG
>JAAZDE010000023.1 GCA_012512925.1 Desulfuromonadaceae bacterium | reverse complement strand
AGAAGACCATCGCCGCCCGCCGTATCGGCCTCAAAATCCTCATCTTTCCGGAGGGAAACCGCAAGGATTTCGAGGAGCTCCCCGACTACCTGAGAGAGGGCCTGGAGGTTCATTTCGCAAAGGAGTACGACGACGTCTACAAGGTCGCCTTCGCCAAGGCGAGAGGCGCAAAAACGAAAAAGCCGTTGACGAAAAAAAATGGACCTGATAATTTTCTCAAATTATGAAAGACTTCAATAAACTGAAAAATGAAACCAACTGGTGGCGTCGCTCCCCTGAACTCAGAGCGGTTGCGGAACGTTGACCAGTGGTGGGCGCTTCGGACCGCGAGGTCCGCGGCAACCAAAAAAATGCAGAATCAAGAGCCGTGGGCGATATCAGCATCCACGGCTCTTTTATTTGCCTGATCCTCCGATAATTTTCAACCAACATCCGCTAAAGAGAGGCTATCCATGAGAGTCCTGTCCGGCATTCAACCTTCCGGTTCCCTGCACCTCGGCAACTACTTCGGCATGATGAAGAAGATGATCGACTACCAGGAAAAAGCGGAGCTGTTCTGCTTTATCGCCAACTACCACGCCATGACCAGCCTTGCCGACGGCAAGGCGCTGGCCCAGGGCACCCTGGAGGCGGCCGCCAACTTCCTGGCCCTGGGCATGGACCCGGAAAAATCGATCTTCTGGGTGCAGTCGGACCTCCCTGAAATCCAGGAGCTGACCTGGGTGCTCTCCAACTTCACGCCGATGGGGCTGCTGGAGCGCTGCCACAGCTACAAGGACAAAGTCGCCAAGGGAATCGCCGCCAACCACGGCCTGTTTGCCTACCCGGTGCTGATGAGCGCCGACATCCTGATGTTCCAGAGCCAGATCGTGCCGGTTGGCAAGGACCAGAAACAGCACGTCGAGGTGACCCGCGACATCGCCATCAAGTTCAACAACGAATACGGCGAGGTCTTCACCCTGCCGGAGCCGGATATCGACGAGGAGGTGGCCACCGTCCCCGGCCTCGACGGCCAGAAGATGAGCAAGAGCTACGGCAACACCATCGATCTGTTCCTGGATGACAAGGCGCTGCGCAAGCAGATCATGCGCATCGTCACCGACTCCACTCCGGTGGAGGAACCGAAAGACCCGGACAGATGCAACCTTTTTCAAATTTACCGGTTGTTTCTCGACAAGGAGGGGCAGGAAACTCTGCGCCGCCGCTACCGGACCGGCGGCATGGGCTACGGCGAGGTCAAGGAGGAACTTTTTGAAACGGTGCGGGACTTCTTCGCCCCTTTCACGGAAAAACGCCGCGAACTGATGGCTGACAAGGACGGCATCCGGCGCATTCTCGCCCAGGGCTCTGAAAAGGCCCGTCATGTCGCCCGCAAGACCATGGCCAAGGTGCGCAAGAAGGTGGGACTGAACTATTGACAACCCGGCCGAATGCCGGGCCGGGTTTAGGGCGATTTCCAGAAATTTTCCAGTATCTCGTCGATCTCCTCGACGAGATACTCTTCCTTTTGGAGAGCCGCCTCATACCTTTTCAGCAACTGGGCGGCCTTGACCGGCGCTCCCTGGGCCACGTAGCAGTTGTAGAGCACACGGACCAGCGGTTCACTGGTCGGATCTTCCTTAAGGGCGTTCCAGGCTATCGTCTCGGCATCAATGGGGAACCCGACATGGGAACAGATCTCGGCCCATTTGCAGCAGATGTCGATATAGAGGTTGAGCAGTTCATTGCGATGAACCTCCGCACTTCCTTCCAGTCGGGTACTGGCCATGAAGGTTCCCCGCCACAGGGAATGAGCCATGTTGAAAGCGTGGCAGGCCTGCCAATATTTCCCTTTCTGGTAATGCCTCAGCCCTTTTTGAGCATTCTCCACAAACTCAACGGTATCGAGACGACAATTCCTCAAGGAAAGAATCCCGGACTGAAGCTGGATGTAATTCTGGGACGGCAACCGTTCATTAAAAATCCTGCGCATCCTGAAAAGAACAGTGTCGAACCTCTTGCGTCCCCTTTCCGCACTACACTCCGGCCATAGCTGCTCCTGCAGGCTTTCCTGATTGACCTGCTGACCCACGGATATGAGGATGATAGCCAGAAAGCGTCGCTGAATTTCGCTCAGGTCGGATGCGTCGATTCCGGCCCCGTTGCCAAAGGTAATCTCCAATGGGCCAAGCGCCCGGATGAATAGAAGGGGCAGGATGGTCCCATCCGCCTGAATGATTCGGTGGAGCCGATTCCAAGCCAACCACCGCCCGTATTCGTCCTCTATCCTGGCCGCCGCCGCCGCTTTCAGAAGTGCCTCCATTATCCGTGGATCCCATCCGTAGAAATTTCGGTACCGGTGACGGCGCATGATAGCCAGGGCCTCCCGCAGATCCGCCAAACCGTCCTTGCTAGCCGCCTGCAAACGATGGTAGGCGCGGTGGCAGAGGACCGCCGCCACCATCCACGGATTGTCCATACCCCGGAAATCCATCAGAGCACTGGCGAAATGATGGTCCGCCTGCTCTGGTTCCTTCAACAAGCTGAAGATCGCCCCCAGAAACATCTCATTGAGGGCGATATAGTATCGCCCTCCGGCAATTTTTCGATGATGCGCCGATTGCTCCGACCAGCCGAGAGCCTTTTCCCGTTCCCCCCTGGCCGCGGCGAGATAAGCGCCGTATTGAAGATATTGACTCAGGAAGTGATCACTGATGGCTGCAGGTTCGGTTTTCAAGGACTTTTCCACCAGCCTCCAGGCTTCGTCAAAGCGCCCTTCCGAAACAGCCTGGTCTATATCCCACAGTAAAAGGAAGGGGCCGGCAACGCTGTTGACGATCAGATGGTTGTTGAAGAAGCGGTGAAAGAATCCTTTAACCCCTTCATAATTGAGAAAATCCCCGCTGAGGGCAACGAAATTGATCTGGAAAAGAAACAGATACAGCTTGAAAAACTGACTCACCAGCGGGCTGCTCAGCAAATCAAGTGATGTTTCGATCTCATGGATACAGCCAAGGCCGTCACCGGCAAAGAGATGGATGAAGCCGCTCAGCATCCGGCCGGAAGCCTGATATTTAAGGGAGCCGTGCTCTGTGGCAAGCCTCATTGAAAGGGTCGTATGGCGACGAGCCGCCGCCAGGTCACAGTCAAAAAAACAATAGCCGAGCCCTAGAGCAAAAGAGATCTGCATGCAGGCGAAGGGATCCAGGTCCGCCGCCAAGCGCTGAAACAGTTGATCGGTCCGCGGCAGAAGCCGACTGCCCTCTCCGTAACGGGCGTCCACCGCCAGATGGTAAGTGATCTGCTGGGCAAGAGCATAAAGTTCACCGAAAGAGTCCTCACTGTGGCCAAACCGTTCGCCGGCCGACTTCAGATATGGATAGGCGCAGGCCGGTTCGATTTCCATCATGGCGATGCCATAAACCAGGGACAACCAAGGATATTCTTTAAGCACCACCGGGGGAATCCGTCCCAGTAATTGATGGACAGTAATGTGCAGCCCCTGGGAAAGGAAGCGGATCCCGGCCTCCCTGGCGAGTTCCTGGGCTCTTTCGTATTCCTCGGCCATAAGGAAATACTGGAGACTCAACAGGGGTTTGTCCTTGCTCAAGAACCATGCCGCGGCGGCTTTGCCAAAGCGGCGGATCTCCCGTTTTTCCAATTCCTGCAGGGCGATGCTTCTAAGGGTTTCCCGGAACAACTGGTGAAAGCGGAAGGTGCCGAGGGCAAACCCGGTCTCCTCCCTATCGACCAGAAACTGGACAAAAAGATTCTTTTCCGCCATCTCCTCGAGAATCTCGCGAACTGCCACGGTGGCATCGGAACCCAGAAATTCGGCCAGTTCCAGAGGAACTTCCTCCAGTTGCGCCAGCAGGAGAAGGGTCTTTCTGGTTTGCCAGGGGAAGCTTTCCAACAGATCTCTGACGAAAAAACCGATCAGCGAAGAACTTGTTTCCCCGGCAGGTAATCCCTTGGAGGATCCAGAGGAGGACGTCCGGTACTTGAGGAGAAAACGGACGCCCATGGCCCATCCCTCGGTGATCCCATGAATTTCAGCCACTTCATTCCGAAGAAGAGGAACGGCCGAAATCTTGGAGGAGAGGTCGAAAACCTCCCGACGGTTCAAGGCCAGATCGTGACCGGTAAGTTGCAGGGTCGTCCTGTCCTGAAGCAACTTTTCCGAAAGAATCGGTACCTTATGGCGGGAAATGAGGACAAAACGGACATTGTCGACAGGTGTGCAAACCAGACGGGTGAGGAGAGAACAGCTTAAAGGAGCCTGGTCGAGACAATGAAGGTCGTCAAACACCAGAATACACCCCGCCGGCAAAAAAGCACTGACCGCCGCCATCAGGAGGGGGCCGAACTCCGGCGCCTCGTCCAAGGCAACGGCGCCCAGGCGGATCCTTTCCTCAAGATCCGAAACCGAATAACCGGGGAAAGATTCACAAAAGAACAGATAGAGGGAGGAGATAAAAAAGATCGGGTCGCGATCCTCACAACCTGCCTGATACCAGAAACAGGGGGAGTCGGAACGACTTTGCAGCTGCACGGCCAGGGTCGTCTTGCCCTGCCCGGCTTGAGCATCGATCAGGATGTAACGCTTTTTGGCCCATTTCCCGTTCAGAATCTCCTGTATGAGCGATTCACGAAAGACCAGGCTGGATGGATCAATATACGGGGGACGAAATTTGTTGGCAGGAAGAATCCTTTTTAATTGGCTGATCAGATCGCGCATGGATCCTCTCACAGTGTGACCTCTGCGCCGGTCTCCATCATTCTCTCGACCAACGGAATCCGCCTTCGTTCAGGAAGTTTTAAAGACAAATGCCATTTTTATAACAATATAGTTTTAAGCTTCCAAGAAGGAAAAAATGTCTTCCACAAAGCGCCAATAATCTTCGATACTCCCTGAACTTCATGTATATATAGACAGGAGTCGGCTTTTACATCCAGGGGCAACAGACAACCATGGCAACCCATGGAAGATCAACATGGAAAAAGCGAGCCAGATTTCTATTTTCATATTAAAAAATCATTCGAAAACCAATTTTTTTTCGATTTCCCCCTTTTCCCTTGTTCTGCGATGTTCACTCCGTATCCTCTACCTGGTCATGCCTTTTTTGGTCGCTTCCTCTATTTCAATCAGCCATGCAGAAACCCTCGATCTGCGCATCACCGGCCTGAACGAAGCCATGCTCCAAAACGCCGAAGCGACCCTCGATCTGCCGCCGGGCCTGGTGCGTGACGGCGTCCTCAACAGACGCTGGCTGGACCACTACCGCAAACAGATTCCGAAACGGCTCGCCTCGGCCTTGGAACCTTTCGGTTTCTATCACGCCACAGCGAAAGTCGAGTTGCGGCAGAATTCTCCCGACCATTATCTGTTGCTGGTGGAGGTGGACCAAGGTCCGCCGGTCATATTGAGAGCCGCCGACATCACGGTCGACGGTCCGGCCGCAACCGAAACTGAAGTCATGGAAAAGCTGTCCCGTTTTCCTTTAAAGGTAGGGGACGTACTTCGACAGGACTATTACGATACCGGCAAAAGAGAACTCCGGGATACCACCCTCGGCCTGGGATACCTGACCGCCGAATATTCATCCCATCAGATTCTAATCTATCCCGAGGACAATATCGGCGATATCGATCTTGAACTGGTCTCTGGTCCGCAATTCCATTTCGGCCAGACTCTGTTCTCCGGGGCCGACGACTATCCCACTTCCTTCCTGCGCCGTTTTCTCGCTTATCGGCCAGGACAAACATTCACCGAAGCCAAGCAGCGCCAGACCCGAGCCAATTTCCAGAAATCAGGCCGTTTCCAAAATTATCAGCTGATTCCGAGAACCGACATCGCCGAGGATGGCCATGTTCCCGTCGAAATCCATCTGGAATCCCTTCCGCCCAAGCGGTTTCGCACCGGCATCGGCTATGGGGACAACAGCGGCCCCCGCCTGACCGTCAATTTCGAGCACCTCAATGTTTTCAGTCGCGGGCACGAATTCAGGAGCGACATGACCCTCGGCCAGAAATCTCAAAGCGCCCAAGTCAAATACATCTTTCCCCAGGAGCGGCATATTGACGACGCTTTCGCCCTCTCGGCCGGCCTGCAGCATGAAAAAACAGCCAGTTACGAAAGCGAATCGCTCTTTTCCGAGGGAGAACAGCTCTTCTCGCTGGGGGAAAATCGGGTCGGTTCCGTCTACCTGCGCTTTCAGCAGGAGCGGCACGACATCTACCATGATGAGGAGGTTTCCCATCTGCTGCTGGCTGGCGCCCGGCTGGTCGAACGCTCCTTTCAGGATCCGGTCAACCCTCGCAGGGGCTACCATTACCGCCTGGAAATGAGGGGATGCGCCGAGGGACTGCTTTCCGACATATCACTTCTCCAGATGCTGGCCAGCAGTCATGTCTTTCGCCCGCTGGGAAAGAAATTTTTTCTGCTGTTTCGCTTTGACGGCGGCTACACCATCAAGGAAAGTCCCTTCGACGAACTTCCTCCCTCCTTGCGCTTTTTTGTCGGCGGCGACAACAGTGTGCGCGGCTACGCCCATAAATCGGAAGGCCCCCGCGACGCCGACGGCAACGTAATCGGCGGGGAAGGTCTCCTGGCGGCCAGTCTGGAACTGGAACGGGAGATCCACAAACATTG
This sequence comes from Desulfuromonadaceae bacterium, assembly GCA_012512925.1. Taxonomy (GTDB): domain Bacteria; phylum Desulfobacterota; class Desulfuromonadia; order Desulfuromonadales; family JAAYDE01; genus JAAYDE01. The sequence continues at coordinate 29,278 of JAAZDE010000023.1, read as the reverse complement.
GGGGGTAGCGGCCTTCTACGACATCGGCAGCGCCTTCAACAGCGCCCGGGATATGGATTTCATCAGCGGAGCGGGAGTGGGTCTGCGCATCTATACCCCCATTGGCCCGATCAAAATAGATCTGGCCCATCCTCTGGAAAAAGACAGCCGCTCCTTGCGGCTCCACCTCGGCATCGGTTTCGAACTATGATTCGATGGAAATGGGGCATTGCCATAGCCTTTTTGGCGTCGACAGCCGTCGCCGCGGTGGCCCTGTTTTGGCTGTTGACCACCAGCGACGGCGCCCGATTTTTGTTGAAAACCGTCTCTTCGGCAATATCTATAGAGATAACGGCTGAAAAACTGGAAGGAAGGCTGATCGACCGCCTGCACCTGACCGGCCTGCGGATCCGCAGCGGCGACGACATCATCTGCGTCGGCGAGGCGATCCTTTCCTGGCATCCCCTGCGCCTGGTGAAGGGTCATCTGGAGATCGAAAATCTGTTTGTCGACCAGCTTCGCATCGAACTGAAATCCCACGCAAAACCGGACCGGGAAAGCGACTCCCCGGAACCGCCTTCTTCGGCTTTTCTGCCCATCCCGTCCTGGTTGCGGACGGGAATCGAGGAACTGCGGGTAAAGGACTTCCGGATGCTGCGGGATGGAGAGGAAATTTTTCACTTTCCGCTTCTGGCCACACGCGTTGCCGGCGGCGCCGGTGAATTCTTCATCCCCTCCCTGGAGTGGGTTTCCCCTTACGTCCACCTTTCCGGCCAGGGCCAGGGGAGGCTCAAGCCCTTCTCCCTCGACCTGGCCGCCGAGGTCAGACTTCCGGCCGAAATGGCCGATCCCGACCTGCTGGGGCGATTCGCTCTCCCTCCATCCTTTCCCGTCCGGCTTTCCGTTGCTGGGAGCCTCTCCATCTACCACGGCCGGGTAACGGCCGGGGACCGTGACCGTCTGGGCGTCCAGCTTTCCAGTGAGGTGAGTGGGAACCTGCAGGGCCTCCGCCTGGAAAGGATGGCCGCCTATTGGCTTGGAGGAACTGTCCGAGGCGACCTTGATATGAACTGGGAAGGAGGCTTCCGCCTGAAAGGGGATATCCTGGCCGAGGACCTCGATCCCGCCCATCTTGCCGATGCCGCATGGAGCGGGCGGATCAACGCCGACATCAGCGGCGGTCTTGAACTCCTTCCGGGACGGCCCTTGACGGCGACCGTCAAAACCGAACTGGGCCCCAGCCAGTGGCGCGGCCAGACAGTGTCGGGAAATCTGGCCGCCCGCTGGCAGGATTCCAGCCTGGCCATTGACCAGTTCGACCTGCGGGGAGAGGGACTGATCATCGCCGCCAAGGGGAAATTGGACGAACGAATCGATTTCCAGGCCATGGTCACAGACCTCTCTCTCTGGTTCCCGGAGTTGAAAGGTGAGTTCCAGGGGAGCGGGTGGCTGAAATGGAAGGATCAATACCTGACCGGTATTGTCCTGGGAGAAGGAAAGGAACTGATCTTCCGGGAATTTCATTTCTCCCGCCTGGAGTTTGCGGCGCGACACCCGGTCCCCGACGGCCCCCTGGAATTCCATGCCGAAGCCGGGCAATCGGGCTACAAGAACGGGCAGGTCCAGAACGCTACGCTGACGGCGCGGGGGAAAGCGGCACAGCATGTCATCTCTCTGGAAGGGAGGGGAGAGGATGGCAAATCCTCCTTCCAGGCCGCCTTGGCAGGCTCTTTCGAGACGGGGACCTGGCGCTACGAACTGACGCAACTGACGGCCCGAGATCCCCTTTGGGGGGGGTGGACTCTCGGCCGCCCGGCTTCTTTTCAACTCGACGAGAAGGGCTGGAGTTTCTCTCCCCTGAGACTGAACGGCTCTTCCGGCACACGCATCACCCTGGAAGGAGCCCACCAAAACCGGCTGGCGGAAGGAGGGGTGGCCATGGAATGGCGGGGGTTGCCGCTGGCGCCCCTGGCCAAAGCTCTTCCCGGCACAACGCTCACCGGAAAAAACGACGGGAATATTCTTCTTGATTGGCGGCGGGACGGGCTTCAGTCTCTGATCATCCACCTGACCGGCTCCGGAGAACTCGCCAAGGACAAAAAATCGCTGGACCTGCGCCGTTTCAACGTCGACTGGCAATGGGACCAGCAGGGTTTGGAGGCCACGGCAGGGGCCGACTTTGGACATGGGGGGCATCTGGCTATCCAGGCGTCCTCGCCGGAACCGATCCATGGTGGAGAACCGGCCGGAGGAGTTCTGAACCTGAAGATCCGCAACCTGGACCTTGCCGCTCTGAATCTTCTTCTTCCGGGCGATCTCCCTCTCCGAGGGAAGCTCAACGTCACCGGCGAAGGCACCCTGTCACCGGAACGCGCCATCCGCTGGCAAGGGAATGGAGAGATCAGCGAAGCCACAATCTCCTGGAGAACCAAGGGAGAGCTCCGGGAAGAGCTGCGGGGGCATTTCGACCGGGCCGATTTCCGCTGGGACTGGCAACGGGACGTCCTCGTTGCAAACTGGAATTTTCATCTGCAGGAAGACGGCAACTTTACCGGCAGGATCAGCCTGCCGCTAACCACCACCTGGCCGGTGGCCATCTTGGAAGAAGCCCCGCTGACAGGTATCCTCGCCGGTCATCTCAGGGAAAGAGGCCTGCTCACCGCCCTTTTCCCCGACCTGATCCAGGAAAGCCGGGGAGAGATAACCGTGGATGTCGCTCTTGGCGGTACGCCGGCGAGACCGTTGACGGAAGGAACCGTTTCATTGACCGGTGCCGGCGGTTACCTTCCAGCCACCGGCACTCAACTTGACGAGGTCACCTTTCAATTGGAACTGGAAGGCCCTCAGGCAAAAATCACCAAGCTTCTGATCCGGTCCGGTCCTGGAGAAGTGCGGGGAAACGGTTCCCTGTCTTTTGCCACGGAAAGGGGATTTAACTACAGCCTGAATCTACAAGGCGAAGATTTTCAGGTGGTCAATCTTCCCGAGTTACAGATCGTGAGCAACCCCCGACTGTCGATCCGCGGGGATGGAGAAGGGATCGCCATCAAGGGGGAGGTTCTGCTGCCGGAAGTGAAGGTTACCGGCACCCGCAAGGTCCCCGAAGTGCGCCCCAGCCCAGATGCCATCGTCATCCGACCGGCGGCGGAGGAGAAAAAAGCGGCCGCGCTCAATCTCGATCTGCAGGTTCTGGTAATCTTGGGGAAAAAAGCCCTGGTCAGCGCCGAGAACTTCACCGGCCGCCTTGCGGGGGAGGTGACGGTGGCGGCCCGGTCCTTTGATAAATTTACCGGCCAGGGGCAGATCAGGATCAGCGAAGGAACCTTTACCGCCTATGGAGCGAAACTGGAGGTTCAGCGGGGAAACATCAACTTCAACAACGGCCCCCTGGGGAATCCCGCCCTCGACCTGCTGGCGCTGCGGGAGATCGGCGCCATTCAGGCCGGAGTGCGGGTCTCCGGCACCGGAGCGCGGCCCGAAATAAACCTCTACTCCCGTCCGGGCATGGCCGACAAGGACATCCTCGCCTACATCCTGCTGGGGAGACCCTTCCGTTCCGACCGGCAGGAAGCAGACATCCTGGCCATCGGAGTAGGCGCGCTACTCCCCCAGGGCCCGGGATTTCTGAGAAAATTTGGCTTCATCGATGTCGATCTGGGAGGACTTTTCGGTGAGCAGGGAGCGGTCCGTTTCCGCTACCGGATCAGGAAAAACCTGGAATTGGAATCAACCCTCGGCAAGGAGAGCGGAGTGGACCTTTTTCATGTCATCGAGTTTGAATAGGGCTTCCTCTCATTTCCCCGGCCGAAACAAAATGAGGCGCAGAAAGCCCTTTCAACGACAGGGAAAGCCTCTTTTCCTGCCCTTGGAAAACCTTTTGCGGGGGGAAGATAAAGAAGACGCCCTCGGCGGGGCCGACTTCAGACCAATTGCAAATCCCGCTTAAGATCGAGCAGGGTTTGGTCCAATCTGGTCAAGACGCTCGTGAACCAAAGTTGGGAAGGAATTTCCCCTGCCAAAGGATGGTCGAAGGAGAGCACCGCCTGCCAGTCATCCTCACCAAAATGGCTGTTGTCGAGGAAAATCTTGATCCCGGGATTCCCGTTCTTCATCAGAAAGAAGATGGCCTCCTCATCACTCTCAAGGTATTTGACGAAACCAAGAAAGCGAGCGAAAACCATTCCCAGATCATCGCAATGCAGACAGGCCGAAAACTGGTTTCCCAACAGGGTGTTGAAATCCATTCTGATGGGCTCCTGATCTGGAAAACTCCGCAATTCGTCACATCCGTACCCAACAGCGGCATCTCTCAGCCGAGTGAAAAATTTTTGCCAAGCCGTTCCCGCCATCTTCTCCAATGGTTCCCAACAATTTCCTGACATGCTTCCTCCTTACTCAAAAATCTGACGCCGGCCAACCCGATCCTTAAAATTCGGCGGTTGATTTTATCAAAGCGATCTTACATTTTTCTTACAACGAACATAAGGGAATGATAATGTTTTGAAGACCAACGGAAAAAGTCATGATGTGGGCAAGGATGGGAAGAAGCAAAAAATTTGCCGTTTCCGCTTGGATAGAAAAGGCCGGTCAATAATGACCGGCCTCGAATAAAACTCTCCTCATTTTTTCTTGAGTTCGGAAACCTTCTGTCGGGCGATGTCAACCTCGGGAGAATCCGGGTAGGAGGTAGTCACCTTTTCAAAAAGAATCAGTGCGCTCCTGGCATCTCCCATGGCCTGGAAAGAGAGCCCCTGCTTCAAAAGTGCGGAAGCGGCCTTGGAATGCTCGGGGTGCTTCTGGAGAACCTCCTGGAACTGGACGATGGCACTCTCATAATCCTTTTCCGCGTAATAAGCCTCCCCGATCCAATACATGGCGTTGGGAGCCAGGGGATGCTGGGAATTTTCCTGGAGGAACCGCTGAAAGGCCTTGCGCCCCCCGGAGAAATCCCCTTTTTCCCGGACCAGATCGAGCCCTTGTTTATACAACTCTTCCGGCTGATTCCCCGTTGCGGCAACGGGGAGAGTCGCGGAACCCGCCGCCGCCCCTCCTTGCTGCAGTTTACTCTCCAGATCGGAAGTCTTCATGACCAGTTGGTCGCGAAGCAAGGAAAGCTCCTCCTGGTGACGACTGTTCTCCAGGTTGAGCTCATCCAGCCTTCCTTTCAGGGACTGCAGTTCCACCCGCAGGTTATCCATGTCGGCCTGGATATCGGCCTGTTTTTGAACCACCGAGGACAGACTGCGCCCCGTTTCCCCCTGGAGGTCGAGGCTTTCCGTGGTAACCCTTCGTTCCAGATAGGCCAGACGGCGCTTTGTTTCATCCATGTCCCGCTGCAGAGTGCCCTGTTGCTGGGTGGCGAGACAACCGGACAGAGTCAATCCCAGCAGCACAACGACCGGAAGGTAGCTTTTTCTGATCACTTTTGGCAATCTCCCTGTTGCAACCGCCTCCCGTTTTATCCGGAAAACGGTTCAATGAAACTATCGGTCTTCCTTGAACTCGACGCGGCGGTTCCGGGACCAGGCAGCTTCCGTGCCGCTGCGGTCGAGGGGAATCTCCTCGCCGTAGGAGATGGCCCGCAGACGGGTGGCTGAAACGCCGAGGGTGGAAAGGTAGTTCTGCACCGCCCTGGCGCGCCTTTCACCCAGGGCCAGGTTGTATTCGTCGGAGCCGCGTTCGTCACAATGTCCTTCGACAATGATTTTCATGTCGGGATTGGCCTTGAGGAAATCGGCATTGCGGGAGAGGATCGCCCTCGCCTCGTCGCTCAAGGTATAGCGATCGAATTCGAAAAAGATCCGCTCCAGCCCGGGCACGGCCGACCCCATGCCCTGAAACCCTTCCGTCTGTCCGGCTGCAGCCCGGTCCTGTTCGCTGATCGACTGCTCACCAAACCCCCCATAGCCTGTCGTACCACTTCCGGGAGCGGTGATACCCGAAGTCGATTCGCCTGCGGAACTGCTGTCCACAACCGGCTTTTTGGCACATGCCGTCGCCAAAAGCGCCACCAGCACCACGACAAAGAAATACGTTAAACCCCTGCACCCCTTCATGATCTTCTCCTCCTTGTTGTCCCTGGGTCCCATGCCGAGGGTTGTTGATGAATGTCTGAAAACTCCACCTTATTTATACATCAGGCAATGCTGAAAACAAATGCCTACCAGCGCGGCGACCAGGCCGGATGAAAGGAATTTCCGGCAGCCGACGAGATCCGTCGGCTGCCGCTGCCATCGGCGCGCATAACATAGATCCCTCTTTTGCCCTTCTCGGTCGAGGAATAGACCAGAAAACGGCCGTCCGGGCTCCAACGGGGATGCTCCTTGTTGCCGGCGCCAAAAGTCAGGCGGCGTTCGTCGCTGCCGTCGGGACGGATGGTATGGATATCGAATCGTCCCCCTTCAAGGCGGCTGAAGGCGATCCGTTCCCCGTCCGGGCTCCAGGCCGGGGTGACATTGTAACTACCGGTTCGGGTGATCCGCCTTTCCTTGCCGCCATTGACATTGATGACAAAAATCTGCGGATTTCCCAGGCGATCCGAAACAAAAGCGATGCGCTCGCCGTCCGGACTCCAGGAGGGATCGACATCGATTCCCCAGCTGCTGGTGAGGCGACGGCTGACCCGTCCGTCGGTGCCGATGATGAAGAGGTCGGCGTTGCCGTCTTCGGTGATGGTGAGAGCCAGTTCCCTTCCCGCCGGGGGTCGGTAGCGGCCGGCGATGTTGAGCCCCTTGCGGGAAGAAACGCTGGCCTCCCGGCGGCTGTAGACCTCCATGCGAAAGAGGTCCGGATTGCCGGAACGATAGGAGGTGAAAGCGATTTCCTTCCCCTGAGGGGAGAAGTCGGGATTGAGAACCAGGCTGCGATGACTGGTGAGACGGGTCGGCTGATTCCCATCGACGTCCATCATGTAGAGTTCCTTGAAACCGGTCTGGTCGTTGATGTAGGCGATCTTGGCCTTGAAAGCTCCCATGTTGCCGGTCAACGCCTTGAGTACCTGGTCGGCGAAGGCATGGGCCATGGCGCGGACATCTTGCCGCCGCCCCGAATAGCGTTGCCCGGTAAGCAGCCGACCGCGAAGAACATCGTAGAGACGCGCCTCCATGACCAGATTCTCTCCTTCCAGGACATAGCCCCCCTTGACCAAAGCTTCCGTCCCAAGCAGCCGCCACTGTTCGAAATCAACCTGAGAGCTTTCCATGCCGAGCCGCCCGGCGTCGGACAGAAAGGCTTCGGGATCAATGAAGCGGAATATCCCGCTGAATTCCAGATCATCCTTCACCACCTCCTGGAACTCGCGTGCCACATCCGCCGGACCCCCGCCAGCCATTGGCAGGAAACTGGTCACAGCCACGGGAATAGCCTGCTGACCGGGAGCGCGAACCTCGATCGGAGCACTCCACGAGGTCACAGACAGGACCATTGCCGAAAAAACCAAGAAAATAAGATGACTATAAAATTTCATTGCTGAAGATCTCTCAGATTGAAAATGACTTCCCCCTCGAAAGGAGCAGGTAAGGGCATCGGCAGTTTTCTCGACTTGAGGACGGCATCCTCCACCGACTGATCAAAAATTCTGTCTCCGGAGGATTTGACAATCTCTTTCCGAAGCAGATTACCGTCGGCATCATAGGCGATGCGAATCACCGTCTCCAGATCGGCGCGGCTGACCTGGTACTTGGAAAGCCGCCAGTTGGAGCGAAAAAAGGTCTGCAACCAGAGGCTGGATGACACACCCGCTTCGTTTCCTGTGCCGTCGGGCATCCCCAAGGGAGCGTCAACTCCGCTGCCGCCAGCTACCGCGGCACCGCCGGTTCCGCCGCCGCCATTCCCGGCCCCGTCACCTCGCCGGCGGGACATCTCGGCGATTCTCTCCTGCAGGGATGCGATCTCTTCCTTCTGCTGTTCGCTTTCTCTCTTTTTCTGGAGAGCCGCCACCGCGCTCAGCACCTGCTGGTAACCCTGCTCGGTACTTTTTGCCGCGGCTTGAGCTTTGACATCAGGTTTAATCTCCGGTTTGGGATCGGTCTTCGCTTTGGCTTCCGGCTTCGCTTCCGGTTTGCCTTTGGCTTCGGACTTGAGCCCAGGTTTGACTTCCGCTTTAGTGGGAAGCGCCACCGTCTCGGCCTTCTTTGAAACCTTCTCGGGAAGGGGCGCGGTTTCATTCCTGGCAGGGGGGGATTGGGCCGGCGCCACGCCCTTTTCGGCGGGAGGATTGCCTTGGGCTTTCCCGCCTCCTCCACCATCGGGACGTCCGGCCTGGGGATTGGCCACCGGCCTGCTGATCAGATCAACGTAATAGACAGGGCGTTCCTCCCTTTTGGCCTGGGGAACAAACCAACCGGAAAAGAGCAGTGCCACCAGCAGATGGGCCGCCACCGAAAGAAACAGCATCCGTCCCATTCCGCTATCGGAGCGGGCCTGCATGAGAGGATGGAGCAGTCGGCCACCGGGCATGGGACTCTCCTCGATACCAATACTCATGGACGGGGTTCCTGGGAAACCATGCCGAGGCGCTCGACCCCGGCCTTCTTGATCGCCGCCAGAACCTGCACCACTTTGCCGTAGGGGACATCGCGGTCGGCTTCCAGGAAAACCTCCTTGCCTTTGCGGTTCTGGAGCATCTGACGGACCACGGGGGTCAGTTTGGCGGGATTTTCCACAGCAGTCCTGCCGATGGTAATCTCTCCCTTTTTGTCCACCGTCACCACCAGCGGCTCCTTCGATTCGGGAAGGCCGGGGGAGTGTTCAACCTCGGGAAGGTTGACCTCGACACCGGTCTCCAGCATCGGCGCCGTCACCATGAAAATGATCAGCAGCACCAGCATGACATCCACAAAGGGGGTCACGTTGATCTGGGAAATGGCGCGGCGCGAGCCGCTATGGCGGGTTCCTACTTCCACCTCAGCCTCTCCGCTGCATCCGTTCCACGATGTTCAGAAATTCCTGGCTGAAATTGTCCATCTCGCCACTGAGCACATCGACCTTGTGGGAAAAATGGTTGTAGCCGACCACCGCCGGAATCGCCGCTACCAGTCCGATGGCGGTCGCCACCAGCGCTTCAGAGATCCCCGGAGCCACCACCGCCAGGGAGGCGCTCCCCGACTGGCCGATACTGTGAAAGGAATCCATGATCCCCCAGACGGTGCCGAACAGCCCGATGAAAGGGGCCGTGGAACCGGTGGTGGCCAGAAAAGGCAGGAATCTTTCCAGCCTCTGGGTTTCGCTGGTGGTGGCCCGGCGCAGAACACGGGCGATGTAGTCGCTGCCGACCGGAAAGGACTCGGTTCCGTTGCTCTGCTCCTGGCTGCGTTTGGCGCGGATCAGTTCCTGGTAACCTTCCCGGAACAGCACACTAAGGGGAGAGGCCGCATAGCTCTTAAGGTTCTGGCTGATGGTTTCGAAATGCTTCTTGCTCCAGAAGAATTCCAGAAAGCGATTGGACATTTTCATGGCCCTGCCGACTATCCGCCACTTATAAAAGATAATGGTCCAGGATACGACAGAAAGATAGACCAGAATGGCCATAACCACCTTGACGACCGGACCTGCTCCCAAAATGATTTCCAAGGTATTCCCTCTGCTAAGGATAGTTTGTTTTGATTTTCAACTGATTATTCAATATACAGCGTTCCAAGTCAACGCCACCGGGGAAAAGCCTCTAAAATAACCTACTATCCCAGAGATTCGACAGTTTTCTGCGGTTGCGCTTCGGAAACTCGCTCCTGACTCAGAAAAACCCCACAGAAGACCAGTCCACCGGCCAGGTACTGGATGAGGGTCAGATGCTCCCCGAGAATCAGCCAGGCCAGCAGCAAAGTCAGGACCGGGATCAGATTGACAAAGGCCGCCGCCTGGCCGGCTGGAATGAGGCTGACGGCGTAATTGAAAAGCCCGTAAGCCCCCAGGGTGACGAAAACCCCCAGGTAGACGACGGCAAAAGCCGACACCGGTGAAAATCCGGCCGGAGCAACTGTTCCCGGCAGAAAAAGAAAAGGGAAAAAAAAGAAGCTTCCCACGAAGGCCTGGAAGGCGGTCAGAAAAAAGGGCGAGTAATAGGAGGACAACCGTTTCAGCAAAAGGGTATAGCCGGTGGCGCAGATCATGGCCAGAAACTCACAGAGGTTTCCCAGCAATGGGTTCGGGGCACTGGCTGTGGCCACCCCGCCGACACTCAACAGGCCGGCGCCGGCGATGGCCACGACAAAACCGGCCAGGGCCCGCTTGGTCAGCCGCTCCTTAAAAACCAGTGCCGCCCCCACCGCCACCATCAGCGGCATCAGGGTGGTGATCAGGCCGGCCTGAGAGGCACTGGTGTTCTCCAGGGCTTTGGCTTCCAGAAGGAAATAAAGACAGGGCTCACACAAGGCCATCCCGGCCAGAATCGGCAGATCCTGGCGGCGGAAGCGAATGGTGCGGAAAAGCGGGAGCCAAAAGAGAAAAACCAGGCTGGCCACCGCCATGCGGCCGAAAATGACCCACATCGGATGGTAGAACTGGAAAGCCAGCTTCAGAGCGATAAAGGAACTGGCCCAGAGCAACATGGCCAGGACCAGGCTTAAGGTAGGCAGCAAAGGGTGGGCAAACATCTTCTAACCTTTTCTTCCTGTATTCATCAGAGTCAGCAACAGGGCGACAGACAATTCACCGTCTCCCGGCCAGGCTCTTTTGAAGTTCCTCCACCAGGAGAACTCCGACACCGTGGGCTTCCTGCAAAAAATCGTCACGGGCGAGGACATCGTCATCCTTCTCCAGACCAGGACAAAGAAGAGTTTTCCACAGGGTGACGTCAAGGGCGTCGAAAAAGTAGCGCACGGTGCGCACCGCCCCATCAAAAAGATCACCCCGCTCCCGTCGGGCCGCCGCCGAAACGAAAAGGCCCAATCGCGGCCTTTCGGTCAATCCGCTCCGGCCTTTTCCCAGAAGGTATTTGCGCACCCAGAAACATTGGCAACGATCGATGAGAATCTTGGCTTGGGCCGAGACCGAGCCGAAAAAAAGCGGTGATGCCAGCAGAACCCCGTCACATTCTTCCAGCAGATCATAAACCTTCTGGAAATCATCGTCGATGAGGCAACGCCCGGTGCCGTGGCAACCGTCCTCCTCCATACAGGGGGAAATGTTCAGGTCGCGAAGAAATACCTCCTCCACCGTTGCGCCGGCCCCGCCAGCCCCGGCCACCGCCTGCTTCAACAGGCGCGAGGTGTTCCCCAGGCGCCGCGGACTGCCATAGATGGCGGCCAGCTTCAAGGAAACCGCATGAGGCACGTCAGACTCCTCTCTCACTCTTCCCGGGCCATGACCGATTTCAAACCGCCGACATAGCGGGCTGAGGCCAAACCCGGCGATCGTCGCAGAAACCTCACCAGCGAGGGCCAATCGTCAACATCATCCCACTCCGCCAACTCGGCTAGGCGCACTTTTTCACGGCGGGCAATGTTCCGCGTCACCTCCATCACCCGCGCCCCGCCCCATGGCACCTCCCGGAACAGGGCCGGGCAATGGCGCCTCTCCCCGATCAGAACATAGCCACCGTCAACGGCGGGGGCCACTACCGCCTCGGCCTCGCTGAGGGACTCGAAAGCTTCCTCCACCAACCGCACCGGGATGTCGGGAGAATCGCTGCCGATGAGGACCAGAGCCTCCGCTCCCGCGGCAAATCCCTCCGCCAACGCCTGGTCCAGACGAGCGCCGAGATCCCCTTCCCTTTGCTCCACCAGGAGAAGAGCGGGGAAGGCTTGGCGGAAATAGTCCTTGCCGCCGGCAAAAAAAATGACCGGATCGAATCCGGCCAGGGACATCCTGTCGACGGTCTCCTGAAGGCTGAGGCGATAAAATTCCGCCGCCTCGATTGCGCTGAGAGGGGGCGAAAGACGGGTTTTTACCCGCCCGGGAAGCGGCTCCCGGGCAAACACCCCCAACACCTTCCTGCGGCTGCTGTCAGTTTTAACCCAAGACACCATCATCTCAAAAGTTTATCCACTGTTTCCACAGGTTTATCCACAGTCCGGCAGCCTTTTTCGACAAGCAGCCCCCCTTATTGCCACTTCCTTTTTTTATAATATTATCAATAGGATATTAACTATAGGAAAAGACTCAAGTCATCTATTTAAAGTTCCGATCATTCCCTTCGCAAGGGATCGTGTGAATAGGCCGGCAGGAGCCTCAAAATACTTTTTTAACATTTAATCATCCAAACGAATTCTTCCCTTCACATAGGGAAGCGGATCCTTTATTCCCGCTTCCCTGAATCCCTTGAGACGCAACAGGCAGGAATCGCAGGCGCCACAGGCTCGTCCCTGGGGATCGGGATCGTAACAGGAATGGGTCAGGGTGAAGTCAACCCCCAAACCGGCGGCGAGGCGAACAATTTCCCCCTTGCTGAGATCGATCAACGGGGTGTGGATCCGGTACCTACCCTTCCCTTCGACCCCGGCCCGGGTCGCCAGATCGGCCATCTTTTCAAAAGCGGCGATGAATTGCGGACGGCAATCGGGATAACCGGAGTAGTCGACGGCGTTGACGCCGATAAAGATGTCGAAAGTGCCCAGCACCTCCGCCCATCCCAGCGCCACGGCGAGAAATATGGTGTTGCGGGCGGGCACATAGGTGACCGGGATGGCATCGTCGCCGAGGTGGTTTTTGGGTACCGCCAGGTCGCTGGTCAAGGCACTGCCGCCGATGGCGCGCAGATCGAGATCGACGATGCGGTGTTCCGCCGCCCCTGCCAGCGGCGCGTTGCGCACGGCCTTCTCAATTTCCACGCAATGGCGCTGGCCGTAGCGGAAACTCAGGGCATACGGCTGGAAACCCTCGCTTCTGGCCACCGCCAGACAGGTGGTGGAATCGAGCCCACCGCTGTACAAAACCACCGCTTTTTTGGTCATGGAAAATGCTTTCGAAGGGACAGCGGACTGTCTGCGCCCGACATAGGGCCGATTTTACGACCGCAGCGGAAAAATTTCAAACCGGAAAGGAGGCATTCTGCGCGCAACGACGGGGAAATTCAAGAGAGTAAAAAGGGAATGGAGCAACAGAAAAATACCGGCCGAAGGGCAGGTCATGGCAAGGCAGGAATTACCCCTCCAACTTCTGCACCTTGATCAGGTTGGTGGTGCCGGCGGCGGAAACCGGGCTGCCCATGACGATCACCACCACATCCCCGGCACGCAGGCGCCCCGTCTCCAGGGCCGCCTTGGCCACCGAGGCAAGCTGAATCTCGGTACCTCCTTCGGCGCAGACCTGCATGGAGCGCACGCCGCGGAAGAGGACCAGCCATCGGCGCACTTCCGGCGACGGCGTCACCGCGAAAATCGGCAGAGCGGGCCGGTACTTGGCCACCAGTGCGGCGGTGCGGCCGGTCTGAGTAAAGGTCAGGATGGCGGCGGCGCCGACATTTTGGGCGACATCGCAGGCGGCTTCAGCAATGATTTCCGAAAGGCTGCGCTCCTCCCCAGCGGCATCTGTCGGGGGATGAAAGATCCGTTGCCTGAGGATGGGCTCCCTTTCCACGTCGTCGGCTACCCGTCCCATCATCCTGACCGCTTCCAGCGGGTATTTGCCGACCGCCGTTTCACCCGACAGCATCACGGCGTCGCTGCCGTCGAGAATGGCGTTGGGAATATCGGAGGTCTCGGCCCGGGTGGGACGCGGGTTGCCGATCATGCTCTCGAGCATCTGGGTGGCGGTAATGACCGGTTTGCCGGCCAGATTGCAGCTGTGGATAATCCTTTTCTGGATCAAAGGGATCTTTTCCGGTCGCATCTCCACCCCCAAATCGCCGCGCGCCACCATGATCCCGTCGACCTCGGCCAGAATGGCGTCGAAATCCTCCAGCGCCTGGGGTTTCTCTATTTTGGCGATGACCGGGGTGACGGCCCCCAACTGGTGAATCAGCACCTTCAGTTCCCGCACGTCCTTGGCCCTGCGGACGAAGGACTGGCCGATGTAATCGACCTTTTGGGCCAGGCAGAATTCCAGATCCTTTTTATCCTTGTCGGTGACCGCCGGCGCCGATACCCGGCTGCCGGGGAGATTGATCCCCTTGCGGTCGCGCAGTGTGCCGCCCACCTCGACCCGGCAGCGCACCTCTTCTTTGCCCACCTCGAGTACGGTCAGTTCCAGGTTGCCGTCATCGAGAAGAATTGTGTCCCCGGCGACGACATCCCCCACCAAGCCGGGGTATGTCGTAGAAAAGAGATAGCCCCTGCCGACAACGTCGCGGATGGTGATGGTCACTTCGCTCCCCCGGATCAACTCCAGACGGCCGTTTTCCATCAGACCGGAACGAATCTTGGGTCCCTGCAGATCACCGAGGATGGCGACCGCCTGCAGCCGGTTGTCCGACTCCCGGCGGATGATGGAGATGAGTTCAGCTTTTTGTTCCCTGGTGCCATGAGAAAAATTGAGCCGGAAGACATCCACCCCCGCGTCCATCAAAGAACGGATCATTTCGGGGTTCTCAGTGGCCGGGCCTAACGTGGCGACGATCTTGGTGCGGCGATTCATGACAACATCCCTTCGCAAACGGCATCGGATGAATGGGCCACAGATGCGATTTAAAAAAGCGACTTATGATGATAGTTGCCGCGATACTCCTTATGGGCGTGGTTGGGACTTTTGTGGCAGCGAAAACACTGCTGTTCGGTAATTTTTTTCTGTTCCAGAGGGGACGGCTCGGGGGGAAGGACCGATTCAGGTCCCTGCCAGGACTCCACCCCCCTTTCGGTGCTGATGATGGCCGGGGCGTAGGCCACCTGCCAGTTGGCTGAAATCGGCTCCTTGTGGCACTGTTCACAGCCGCCGGGAGGTGGAATCGCTCTCCAACTGCCCAGCATGGCGCAGCCGAGGATCACAAAATAGAAGACCAGCACCCCCCCCATCCACTTTTTCATCATTCCCCCCCATTTCCGAAAATGGGCAATGAAAACATCTCAACCATGCAAATCAGCTTCAAAAATTAAAACTTCTTCTGTCATCGACTATAACATCCCGATTGGTAAACGGCAAAATATTTGCCGCCTGTCGTTCCCTGTGTTATTAATAGCCATTATTTGCCCCTTCCCATAAACAATAGTGTTCCCAATCCCATGAAAAAATTGCTGCGCAATTTCCTCCTGCTGGCATCGGCAGCTTCGCTATTGGCGATTCTGGCCCTCGCCTCCGCTTACTTCTATTTTTCCTCATCCCTTCCCCGTGTCGACACCCTGGAGGATTACAGTCCCCCCATCATCACTTCCGTCTACAGCTTTGACGGTCGGGTCCTGGCCGAATACGCCCACGAGCGACGTATCGTGGTTCCTGTTACCTCGATGCCGCCACACCTGATTCAAGCTTTCGTCGCCGCGGAGGACGCCCACTTCTTTCAGCATCGGGGGATCAATTTTCTATCGATTTTGCGGGCGGCGCTGAAAAACGTCCGGGCCGGAGGCATCCGCCAGGGGGGAAGCACAATAACCCAGCAGGTCGCTAAAAGCCTCCTGCTCTCCCCGGAAAAGACCTTCACCCGAAAATTCAAGGAAGCCATCCTCGCCTGGCGCATGGAAAACGCACTGAGCAAGGAAGGGATTCTCTATCTCTATCTGAATCAGATTTATCTCGGTCACGCCTCCTATGGAGTAGAAGCCGCCTCCCAGACCTATTTCGGCAAGCCGGTCAACCAGCTTACCCTGGCGGAGTGTGCCCTGCTGGCCGGACTGCCCCAGGCGCCGAGCCGTTATTCCCCCTACCGAAACCTGCAACGGGCCAGAGAACGCCAGAGATACGTTCTCGGCCGCATGGCCAAGGAGGGTTATATCACCGCCGCCGAAGCCGAGGAGGCGGCCCTTGCCGAACTGACGCTGCAGCCCCGCTCAGCCGGCGACGACAAAAATCCCGCCCCTTATTTCAGCGAACAGGTCCGACGCTACCTCGAACAAACCTATGGGGAGGAACTCCTCTACCAAGGGGGCCTCAAGGTTTTTACCACCCTGGATATCCATATGCAGCGGGCCGCACGGCAGGCGGTTCGATTAAACCTAGAGGACTATGATCGGCGTCACGGCTACCGGGGCCCAGAAAACATTCTGACCCCTACCGAAACCGAAATCTTTCTGGCGGCGCAGAAGAGCTCCTGGAACCAGCCTCCCCAGGAAGGCTCCATCGTCGAAGGGGTGGTCACAGGAAGCGACAAAACAGGCCTTCTCGTTCGTTTCGGTCCCTTCCAGGGTTACCTGGGGGAAAAGTCGACGCCATGGGCCGGCGTCCTGGGCCTGGCCAAAGAGGGTGCTCCTTTCCGCCTCGACCGAAACCGTAACACGGTTTGGCTCCCCCCGGGGGCGCTGATCCTGGTCCGGATTGTAAAGACCAGCGGAGAAGACCGTCCTCTGCTGCGCCTTGAGCAGCGCCCCGATGCCCAAAGCTGTCTGGTCGCCCTCGACCCCGCCAATGGCCAGATCAAGGCGATGGTGGGCGGCTACGATTTTGCCGAGAGCCAATTCAATCGGGTGGTGCAGGGTTACCGCCAGCCAGGCTCGGCATTCAAGCCGATTCTGTATGCCGCCGCCCTCGACAAAGGATACACCCCGGCCAGCATTATTCTGGACACCCCCATCGTCTTCAAGGAGAGAAAACCGGGCGGCAAAATCGTTACATGGAAGCCCCAGAACTACAGCCAGCGTTTTTCCGGACCGACTACCCTCCGTAAGGCCTTGACCCATTCCTACAACGTGGTCACCATCAAAATACTTCAGGACATCGGGGTTAATTACGCCGCCAATTATGCCGCCAAGTTGGGTATCGAATCGCCGATCTTCAAGGATCTGACCATGGCCCTGGGCTCTTCGGCGCTTTCTCCCATGGAACTGGCCACCGCTTTCAGCGTCTTCGCCAACGGTGGTATCAGAATCACTCCCAGCTACATCGTCAAGATCCTCGATCGGAACGGTCAGGTTCTGGAATCGACGGACCCCGCCGATTTCCCCAACGGTCCAGGAGAGGGGCAGCGGCTCATCGAGGTAAAAAGGGAACGGGTTCTTTCACCCGAGACGGCCTACCTGGTCACCAATCTGATGGAAAGCGTGGTAAGGGAGGGAACGGGAAGCCGCGCCAAGGCATTGAAACGTCCTGCGGCGGCAAAAACCGGCACTACCAATGATTTGAAAGACGCCTGGTTCGCAGGCTTTGTGCCCCAACTGGTGGCGGTCAGCTGGATCGGTTTCGAC
The DNA here is from genome assembly GCA_012512925.1 of Desulfuromonadaceae bacterium. GTDB lineage: Bacteria > Desulfobacterota > Desulfuromonadia > Desulfuromonadales > JAAYDE01 > JAAYDE01. Next base: position 12,098 of record JAAZDE010000023.1, on the reverse strand, counting down.
CAGGGGGAACCCCTCGGCAAGGGAGAAACCGGCTCCAGAGCCGCCGCGCCCGCCTGGGTCGCCTTCATGAAGGAAGCGGTCAAGGACCTGCCGGTCCGTCAATTTGCCGTTCCCGATACCATCGAATTCCGCCCCGTCGATCCCACAACCGGCCTGCTGACGCCGGAAGACAGTGGATCACTGACGGTGGAGGCCTTCGCTCCCGGCACCGCTCCCTCCCGTTTCGCCCTTGATGAATCCACCCTTCGAGCCAGAGACTTTTTCCGTCTCGATATGGAAAATCTCCGCTAAAATTTTCCTCAGCGATGTTTGCTGACGCCGTTTTTGGGACATGCCGCAACCACCGGGCAAAGGCTACAGTTGGGGACGGGCGCCTTGCACAACTGCCGTCCGTGAGCGATCAGAACATGTCCGGCCTGGGTCCACCGTTCCGCGGGAAGCAGCCGGCAGAGATCCTTTTCGATTTTGTCGGGATCCCGATGGCGAGTCCAGCCAAGGCGGAAAGAGATCCGCTTGACATGGGTGTCAACCACCATGCCGGGAATTCCGAAGACGTTGCCGAGGAGGACGTTAGCCGTCTTTCGCCCGATGCCGGGAAGGGTGATCAGTGCCTCAAGGGTGGAGGGAACCACGCCGTTGAAATCACGTTGAAGGCGTTCGGCGCACTCCTTGAGATGACGCGCTTTATTGCGAAAAAAACCGGTGGAGCGGATTCGATCCTCAATTCCCGACATATCCGCGTCGGCCAGGGCGGAAATATCGGGATAATCCATGAAAAATCCCCTTGTCACCTGATTGACCCTGATATCTGTGCATTGCGCCGAAAGGATGGTGGCCACCAGAAGTTCATAGGGATTCCGGTAGTTTAGCGCGCAGTGCGCTTCGGGATAAAATTTTTCGAGAATTTCGAGAGTGTGAAGAGCGGAAGAGGATGATGGCGGATTGTCCATGGAGGTCCCTTGGTGGGGAAGGTTGAGAACGGTTGCAAAAATTCCCCTCAAACTTGTGACATTCTGAAAAGTTATCAACTGTTTCCACAAATTTATCCACAGCGTTCCGTTGTTTATCTGAGAGCTGCCTTTTTGCGGAAACAACCGGCGGCCGTGCCCATCTCTCCCCGAATCTGTTCGGCATGAAGATAATCGAGATTGTCCCGGATATTAACGGTGACATTGAGAGGAAGATGGGAAGAAGCCGAGCGGGTCAGAGGGTTCCAGACCACGGTGGCGTGCAGAACCTCGATATCCCCTAGATGGTAAACCCGGTCCCGGCTGAAGAGAGGAAACCACGAGGGATAAGTGAGACGCCACAAAGGGCGCCGAAGACGTCCCAGAGACAGAAACGGAAGATTCCAGAACCAGGGGCAGAAGGCGCCGAAGTCACCGAGAATCAGTTTGGAACAGGGGAAGTAAGGATTCCCCACCAGATCGGAACCGAAGAGATTTTTAAGTTGATGATACTGGTGAAAAGGGGAGGGATGGAGACGGACGTTGAACAGGTGGACCCTTTTCCCCAGCAGATCGAGATCGGCCTTGAGGCAGATTCCATCGTTCCCAAGGGAATACTGCTGGATCCCCTTCAAGGGAAAACGGGACAAATAGGCATTGCCTCCCGGCACCGCAGGGCCGAAAACGGACATCCGCAGGCCGTTTCCCAGATAGGAGAGATGATCGGAGCCAAAGGAGCTCTCCACCTCCTGAAGGGCGACGATATCCGGGGCGCTCTGGTCGATGACGCGCAGAATCCGTTCCGGATCGATCCTGCCGTCTCTCCCCCGGCACTGCCGCACATTGAAAGTCATCACACCGATGGGGTTCACATCCTTCTCCCGGAACCTTGACGGACCTTACTCCAGCGCCTCCCTTTCCGACTTGAGGGAACGCTCCATTAGATCGCCTAGAGCCACTTTCGGTTCTTTCCGCTGATAAAGAACCTGATAGACCTGCTCGATTATCGGGGTGTCCACCCCTATCTTCCCCGCCAACTGATAGGCGGACAGGGCCGTCTTGACCCCTTCCGCTACCGTTTTCATGGCTGACAGTATCTCGTCGAGGGTCTTGCCCCGCCCCAGATCAAGACCAACCTGGCGGTTACGGGACAGGCCCCCGGTACAGGTCAAGACCAGATCCCCCATTCCGGCCAGTCCGGCGAAGGTGGCAGCGCGGGCTCCCAGGGCCACCCCGAGACGGCATATTTCAGCCAATCCCCGGGTTATCAGAGCGGCGCGGGCGTTGTCTCCCAGCGCCAGACCATCCGAGATGCCACAGGCCAGGGCCATGACATTCTTCAGAGCCCCCCCCAGTTCCACGCCGCGAACATCGGTGTGGGTGTAGACGCGGAAATAGTCGGTGCTGAAGATTTCCTGGACCCGACGGGCCGTTTCCTCCCGGGTCGACGCAGCGACGGCGGCAGCGGGAAGACGAGCCGCAACCTCCTTCGCAAAGGTGGGCCCGGAAAGGAAGGTGGCGTTGTCGGCGATGGAAGGCGACAATGTTTCGGCGACAACCTCGGACATGGTTCTCAGGGTGTCGTTTTCAATTCCTTTGGAGGCGGAAACCAGGAGGATGTTGGGATCAAGAAAGGGCGCCACCCCGGTGAGCAAACCCCGCAGGCGTTGCGAAGGGGGCACCATTACCACAATTTCCTTGGCGCTTACCGCCTCCTGCAGGTCGTTGGTGAAAATCAGGCTTTCAGGCAGGCCAACCCCGGGAAGATAGATTTCGTTCTCACCGCTTCGCCGCAGGATTTCCACCAACTCCGGCTCATAGGCCCAAAGGGTCACAGTGTGTCCTTTGAAAGCCAGAAGGTGACTCAAAGCGGTTCCCCAACTGCCCGCTCCGATGACGGCAATGTTCCTCATGTTTGCATCCTTTGCGAAATACCGCCGGCAAGCGTCCCGCAGTGTCCACGAAGAGCCTTATTCGCTCTCACCCTCCGTGGGCGCCTCGACATCCTCCTCCGGCCCTTCATCGGCTTTTTCTGCCCCTTCGGCAAGTTCATCGCTTTCCGCCAGCTTGGCGACCGCTACGATGGCCTCCCCGGGATCCAACTCCATCAACCTGACCCCCTGGGTGTTGCGGCCGATGACCGAAAGGTCATCCACCCGGGTGCGAAGAATTTTTCCCTGACTGGTTATGAACATCAGATCCTCTTCTTCGCCGGTCATCTTGATGTCGACCACAGGACCATTGCGTTCGGAGGTTTTGATGGTAATTATACCTTTGCCACCCCGACTTTGGGTGCGATACTCCTCGAGAGGGGTCCGCTTGCCGAAACCGTTCCGGGTCACTGTCACCAGGTTGCCGACGGTGGCATCGGAAACCACCTCCATGCCGATCACCAGATCTCCCTTATCCAGGGCCATCCCCTTCACGCCGCGGGCGGTTCTTCCCATGGGGCGCACCCCGGTTTCGGAAAAGCGGATCGACTGGCCGTTCCGGCTGGCGAGAAGAATATCATAAGAACCATCGGTAAGCCGGGTGGAGACCAATCGATCCCCTTCCTCGATATCCAAAGCGATGATTCCCGCCGTCCGAGGATTGGAGTAGGCCATCAGATCGGTCTTTTTGATGATCCCCTTTGCCGTAACGGTGACGATATACTGGCCCTCCCTGAATTCACGGACCGGCAGTATACTGGTCACGTTTTCCCCGGCCTCGATCTCAATGAGGTTGACAATCGCCTTGCCGCGGGACGCCCGGCCCCCCTGAGGCACTTCATGAACCTTGAGCCAGTGAACCTTTCCTTTATCGGTGAAAACCAGAATGTAGGAATGGGTCGAAGCAATGAAAAGTTGCTCTACGAAATCCTCTTCTCTGGGCCGGATGCCGGTCTTCCCTTTTCCTCCGCGGCGCTGGGCACGATAGAGGGATACCGGATTGCGTTTTATGTAACCGCTGTGGGTAACGGTTACCACCATGTCTTCTTCGACAATCAGATCCTCCAGAGACAGTTCCGCCTGCTGACCGACAATCTCGGTCAAACGCGCGTCGGCGTACTTTTCACGGATCTCCGAAAGTTCCCCCTTGATGATGCGGAAGATCTCCACTTCGCTGCCGAGAACCTCCTTGAGCCGGGCGATCTGGGCCAGGATTTCCTGATATTCATTGAGGATTTTGTCCCTCTCCAGGCCGGTGAGGCGCTGCAGCCTCATGTTGAGTATTTCCGTGGCCTGGATGTCGGTAAAGGCGAAGCCCTCCATCAGGGAAGCCTTGGCCGCAGCCGGATCGGGCGAGGATTTGATGATCCGAATCACCTCGTCCAGATTTTCCAGAGCGATTTTCAATCCTTCCAGGATATGAGCGCGGGCTTCAGCCTTTTTGAGTTCGAAGATGCAACGGCGGATGATGATCTCTTTGCGGTGCTCCAGAAAACGGTCGAGAACATCCCGCAGAGAAAGGACTTTCGGTTCGCCGTTGACGATGGCCAGCAGAATGATGCCATAAGATGACTGCATGGGCGTCATCTTGTAGAGCTGGTTGAGAATCACGCCGGGGTAGGCGTCTTTGCGCAGATCGATGGCGATCCGCATTCCGTCCCGGTCCGATTCGTCCCGGAGATCAGTGATGCCGTCGATCTTCTTTTCTTTGACCAGTTCGGCGATCTTTTCAATCAGTTTGGCCTTGTTGACCTGAAAAGGGATCTCGGTGATGATGATTTTTTCCTTGGAAGTCCGTCGATCCCTCTCCACCAAAGCCCGGGCGCGTACGTGAATGATCCCGCGGCCGGTCCGATAGGCCTGCTCAATTCCATCGCGGCCGAGAATGATGCCGCCGGTGGGAAAATCGGGGCCAGGAATGATCTTGATCAACTCACTCATGGCCAAGGTCGGTTGTTCTATCACCGTCACCAGGGCGTCGATGACCTCGCCAAGGTTGTGGGGAGGAATTTTGGTGGTCATACCGACAGCGATTCCCTCGGAACCGTTGACCAGAAGGTTGGGAAAACGGCAGGGAAGAACCAGCGGTTCCTGAAGGGAATCGTCGTAGTTGGAACCGAAATCCACCGTTTCCTTTTCCAGATCGGCCAGTACCTCCTGGGCGATACGGGCCATCCGCACCTCGGTGTAGCGCATCGCCGCCGCCGAGTCGCCATCCACCGAACCAAAGTTGCCCTGGCCATCCACCAGCGGATAGCGCATGGAAAAGTTCTGGGCCAAACGGACGATGGTGTCATAAACTGCGGAGTCTCCGTGAGGATGATATTTACCGATGACATCACCGACCACACGAGCCGATTTTTTGTAGGGCTTGTTATATTCGTTGTTCAGTTCGTGCATGGCGAACAGAACCCGCCGATGTACCGGCTTCAGGCCGTCGCGAACATCTGGAAGAGCCCTCCCGATAATGACACTCATGGCGTAGTCGAGATACGATTTCTGCATCTCGTCTTCGATATTGACACTCACCTTGTTTGGCTTGTTTAACATTTGCTACCGATCTCCCATAAATCCGGACTAAATATCGAGATTGGATACGTTAAGGGCGTTATTTTCGATAAATTCACGCCGCGGTTCGACCTGGTCGCCCATCAGCATGGAGAATATCTTGTCCGCTTCTAAAAGATCCTCCAACTCCACCTTGAGAAGAACCCGTTTTTCAGGATCCATGGTGGTTTCGTACAGTTGTCCTGGATTCATCTCTCCTAACCCTTTGTATCGCTGAATGTACTGTCCCTTTTTCGCTCTGGTAAGAAAAAACTCCAGAAATTCCTGGCGATCCTCGATCGTCGACTCCTCTTTCCCTTCCATTGAAAGAAATGCCTTTTGATTTAAGGAAATCTCTTCAACCAAACGAAATGCCTGCAACAACAATCGGTATTCATGGGAAGAGAGCAAATCGAGGATTTTTTGGTCGATGCGAGATCGGACATTGCCAAGACGGAATAAAATCCCTGGAGGATCGAACAAAACCCTGAATTCAGCACGGGGCTCGGCTTTTTTAAGCGCCTCGGACAAGGGAGTCAGATCCTTGAGATCTCCAAATCCATTCTGCAAACCGTTTTCCACGAATATTTTGAGAATTTGGGCGGGAACTCCTTTGCGCACCAGCTTGTCGAAGTGAAGGTTGAAGTCGATGATGTTGCGAAGGCTGGGAATAATCTGCTGCCCCCGAAGCACCTTGCCGCTTTTTTCCATCTGGACGGTGATTCCCTCGACCCCTTCCTTCAGAAGGTACTCCAAAAGAGCATCCTCGTCCTTCAGATAAATTTCCCGTTTTCCTTTTTTAGCCTTGAAAAGGGGTGGTTGCGCAATGTAGAGATGCCCTCTTTTGATCAGTTCCGTCATGTGACGGAAAAAAAACGTCAGGAGCAGGGTCCGAATATGGGACCCATCCACATCGGCGTCCGTCATAATAATGACGCGATGATAGCGGAGCTTGTTAAGGTCGAATTCATCCTTGCCAATGCTGGTTCCCATAGCGGTAATCAGAGTACGGATTTCATTGGATGTCAGCATCTTGTCAAAACGGGCTTTTTCCACGTTAAGAATTTTCCCCCTGAGGGGTAAAATAGCCTGAAAGCGGCGATCCCGACCCTGTTTAGCACTTCCACCCGCACTATCCCCTTCAACCAGATAGATTTCGCACAGGCTGGGATCTTTTTCCTGGCAATCGGCCAGTTTTCCGGGCAGCGCCAATGAATCCAACGCGCCTTTTCGGCGAGTCAGATCGCGAGCCTTGCGGGCGGCTTCCCGTGCCCGAGCTGCTTCTATTCCCTTTTCGAGAATTTTTTTGGCTACGGAGGGATTCTCTTCCAAATAACTGCTCAGCTTCTCGTTGACCAAAGTTTCTACAAAACCCTTGATTTCCGAGTTGCCCAATTTGGATTTGGTCTGCCCTTCAAATTGGGGCTCAGGTACCTTGACTGAAATAATCGCCACCATACCTTCGCGGAGATCTTCTCCGGAAATGCTGGTTTTAATATTTTTCAGCAAATTGTTGCTGGTGGCGTAGGTGTTCATGGTGCGAGTAACGGCGGCTTTGAAACCGACAAGATGAGTTCCCCCCTCTTGTGTGTTTATATTGTTGGCGAAGGAAAAAATCTTCTCGTCGTAGGAATCGTTGTATTGAAAAGCGATCTCCATCTCTACCCCGTCACGAGTTCCCTGCAGGTAAATCGGTTTGGGGTGAAGAGGCGTTTTGGCTCGATTCAGGTACTCGACAAAAGAAACAATCCCTCCCTGATAGAGAAAACAGTGACTTTTTTCACTCCGCTCATCCCTGGCTTCAATGGTGACTCCGGCATTCAGAAAAGCCATTTCCCGAAGTCTTTGGGATAAGGTTTCAAAGGAAAAATCAGTGGTTTCAAAAATTTCCTCATCGGGCCAAAAAGTGATTTTGGTTCCCCTTTTATCCGTTTCACCGTCTTCCCGAATCGGAGCCAGGGGAACCCCCCGTTCGTAGCTCTGCCGATAAATCCGCTTTTCTCTGCGAATTTCCAGTTCAAGACGGCTGGAAAGCGCGTTGACCACGGAAACTCCAACCCCATGCAAGCCACCCGAAACTTTGTAACTGCTGGCATCGAACTTCCCTCCTGCGTGAAGAACCGTCATCACTACTTCCGCAGCAGATTTTTTCTGGGAAGAGTGCATGGACACAGGAATTCCCCGCCCGTTATCCTCAACGGTTACCGATCCGTCGACATGAATGGTAACTGCTACGTAATCACAAAAACCTGCCAAAGCTTCATCAATTGAATTGTCTACCAGCTCATAAACCAGATGATGAAGTCCGGAAACAGACGTAGAACCGATATACATTGCGGGACGTTTCCGCACGGCGGAAAGTCCCTCAAGTACTTTGATACTTTCGGCATTATATTGTTTTTCTTGATTTTCTGATTCAGAAGAAATTGCCATGGAATGACGGCCTCACTTAAAAAAATTTATTTAATATCTCCCTGGTTTAAATGGAAACAGCTATCAGGGATAATTCCACAATTTTGAAGAAATTTTTTATCCGTTGTAGTAAAGAAAATCTGTTTGACTTTTCCAAAAACTATTTCAAAAAATCTTTTTTGTCTATCTATATCGAGTTCACTTCCAAGGTCATCCAGAAGCAAAATAGGAGTTTTATTATTCTTTTTTTGGTAATCTATTATTTGGGATATTTTAAATGACAATAAAAATGATCGCTTTTGACCTTGGGAAGCGAAATTTTTAAAAGGCTTTCCATTTAAAAGAAAAACAGGCCCTTCCGTGTGAGGACCTACAATGGTGTATCCAATTTCTTGCTCCTTATCGGAAACTTTTTCAATTTTTTCCCGAAAATTTATTTTATTGAAAATATCCCCACCACTCTGCAATTCAATGTCTATTTTATCATTATTTCCCGATATATAGTTGTTAATTTGAACAAGGTCCGGGATTATATTTTTAAGAAATAAATTTCTGGCAGCAATTACCGGAACTGCAGTTTCTATAAAAGCTTCTGTCCAAACATCCAGTTCTTTCCGGTTTTTGTTTTCACGGAGTAAAAGATTTCTTGTTTTTAATACAAACTGATAACGACGAAATTTATCGAGATAATCATTTTCCACCAAAAAAACGGCCCGGTCCAAAAGCGCCCTTCTACCGGCCGGCCCCTTGTCCATCAAGGCCATCTCTTCGGGAGAAAAAAGAATCACAGGAAAAGCACTGAAAAATTCCCGAGCGTTGGAAGCGGGTTTTCCGTTCAGATGAGCTGTTTTTTTTGAGGTTTCTATTTTAATCTGAATTTCACGGGATGCCAAGGGGGATATGAACAAACCACACACGGAAGAGAACTCTTTGCCCCACTGAATAAGGTCACTATTTTTCGAACCTCGAAATCCTCGTAAATTTCCCAGGCAATATATAGCTTCAATGAAATTGGTTTTTCCCTGAGCATTATCTCCCCAAATCAAATTTAAACCTGATTTACAATCAATACAAAAATCTTTAAGATTTCGATAATTTTGGGCAGAAAAACGGGTCAGATACATTATACTTTTAAATTATTTTAAAGACGCATGGGCATAATTACGGCAAGACTGTCCGTATGATCAACCGGCGTAATAACAGCAGGTGAAATATTGTCTTTAAACTGAAACCGAAGATAATCAGTTTGATAGGCATTAACAGCATCAATCAGATAGCGAGCATTATATGCAATTGAAATTTCCTGTCCTTCATAATCAAGGGGAATTTCTTCTTTTGCCTCTCCAAATTCAGGATTATTAACATAAATTTCCAGATACTGATTGTAAAACGTAAGACGAATTCCGCGGTATCTTTCGTTAGTTAAAGTTGATACACGACGTAAAACTTTTAGAAAAGTATCTTGTGAAATAGAAACAAAATTACTTGAAATTTCAGGGATAACTTTTTGATACTCAGGAAATTCACCATCAACTAATCTGATAATTATATTAATATTATCTTTTATAAAAACTGCATTATTATCAAAAAAACCAACATTTATGTTGGCGTCAGTATTTTCAACTAATTTTCTTATTTCTGTAATACCTTTTTTAGGTATTATTCCTCCTTTACTAAATAATGATTCATCGTTTATTTTTAACTTTTCTCTTGTAAAAGCTAAACGGTGGATATCTGTACTAGTTAGTGCGATATATATTTCATCATCTATTATTAACTTTTGAAAGAAAATTCCATTCAGATTATATTTTCCTTCATCATTTGACATTGCAAAATAAGTTCGATCTATCATTTTTTTCAAAATAGAAGAAGAAATATCAAATAAAAAATTTTCTTTTATTTTGGGAAAATTTGGAAACTGATCAGGCTCTAAGCCGAGAAGATTAAATATAATTTTTTCATGCGAAATTTTTGTTGAAAAATTTTCAGATACTTCAAAACTTATTTCTTTATTTGGAAACTCCCTAATAACCTCATAAAGCTTTTTGGCAGGAAGAGCAATTTCACCGCTAATATCTACATGAGCCGGAAGGGAAACTTTGATTCCCACTTCCATATCCGTTGCGGTAAGAACTAAAAAATTTTCTTTTGCATCAAAAAGAACGAAAGAAAGTACAGGCAAAGTTGCCTTTTTCTCGGCAATATTCTGAATTTTGGAAAGGCCTGAAAGAAGAATTTCTTTTTCAATACTGAATTTCATAGTTTTCTCCATTATCTGAACTACTATTGCTTTTTAAAGAATTTAAAAAATAATAGTAACAATAGCTGCTGTTTGTAAGTGGAATATGAAAAAAAACCATTTCTTTTCAGGCCTTTGGAAATAGAAAAATTTGTATCAATGTGTTTACAACCTGTAGACGGAAGTGGATGGTTTTGAAAAAATATTAATTTTTGTTAAATTTGAAACTTTTTCTCGACAGGTTTTAAACAGTTTATGCCGCAAAAATATATTTATAATTTTCTAATATAAATATATTTTAAATTGGTAAATTTTTCTTAATTGTTTCTATTGTAGCTCTCAGGCGGTAATCGTCCTCCAGAGCCTTTTCAATTTTTTTTATCGCGTGAATAATCGTAGAATGATCCTTGCCACCAAATTTTAAGCCTATCTCAGGATAAGAACAGGAGGTCATGGTTCTGGAAATGTACATTGCCACTTGTCTTGGAATAATTAAAGCTTTTAATCTTTTTTGGGATTTAAGTTCTGAGACCTTGATGTTGTAGTGTGCCGCAACGGCTTTTTGAATTTCTTCCACAGGGATTTCCTGGTTTTTTTTATGAAGAATATCTTTTAAAATTTCCTGAGCCATATCCAGAGACAATGGTGTGGAATTTAAGCGGGAAAAAAGACTCAGTCTGTTCAGATACCCTTCAAGATCCCGAACGTTCGTAGTTGCTGAATTTGCCAGGAAAAGCGAAACATCCTCGGGTAATTTTATTCCTATTTTTTCCGCTTTAAGTTTTAAAATAGCTTGTTTTGTTTCTGTATCGAGTGGCTGTATATCGGCAATTAAGCCCCACTCGAAACGGGATCTGAGACGTTCCTCCAAGCCTGACATGTCTTTTGGGAATTTGTCGGATGTGACGACTATTTGTTTCTGAGACTCGTAGAGATCATTAAATGTATGAAAAAACTCTTCTTGAGTTCTTTCTTTTCCAGCTATAAATTGAACGTCATCAATTAAAAGGACATCTACTGAACGAAATTTTTTTCGAAAATTTTCCATTTTTGCATAACGCAATGAATTAATAAGCTCATTTATAAATTTTTCGGATGAATAATAACTTATTTTCATATCGGGCCGATTTTGAAGAATAAGATTACCAATTGCATTGACCAGGTGGGTTTTTCCTAAACCTACACCACCATATATGAAAAGGGGGTTGTAGGTTGTTCCTGGGTTGTTGGCAACAGCCATTGCAGCTGCGTAAGCAAATTGGTTAGTTGAGCCCGACACAAAATCGTTGAAAGTATATTTTGGGTTAAGGTTGTTGGAACCGGTACAGGTCTGCAAGGTAAGCGCCGGAGAATGGGTTGTCGTCGGCGGGTTGGTTGAGGGTATGTCCATGTTTGTTCTTGAAGTCGAATCTGATGAGTCTTCCGGATTGTGCGATGGGGAAATTTTTATAGATATATCAAAATTTTTTCCCCCCAAGGTCGAAAGTTTTTCCGTGAGAAGATCCAGGTAATTTTCTTTGATCCATTCAAAAACAAAACGGTTAGGAACCTCCAAAACGACGAGGTCGTTGTGAATTTCCAGGAGGTGGATCGATTTGATCCAGGTAGAGAAAAAAGGCGACTCAGTGGAGTCTTCCAACTGGGTGATGGCTTGTTGCCATATTTGGAGATGGTCAATTGACATGGGCTACATACAAAGGGGAGAAGGGGGAATGGAAAGTTGCGACGCACTTATCCACAAACTTATCCACAATTGTGGATAAGTGCTTAAAATCTCTGTTCGTTTAAGATGAAACATGGAACGAAAGGTTTTTTTGGAGTGGAAAAAAGCTACCAAAGGTTTCCTTGGTTTGCAAGGGGTTTTTCTCTTGGGGTATTTAGGGAGGGCCTGGTTGGGTGGAATCCTGGCTGGTCCTGTGGGTTGTTTTCCTCCTTGACATGAAAAATAAAATATGATTTATCTATGAGTTCCTGAGAACAATAAATATTTTAAGCAAATAAAAGTGATCGGAGTGATACTGT
>JAAZDE010000169.1 GCA_012512925.1 Desulfuromonadaceae bacterium | reverse complement strand
TTCCGGAAGAAGGGGAATCTTCCCCTTGCCGCCGGGGAGATCGACCACAAAGGTGGGAATGGCCAGACCTGAAAGGGTGCCGCGCAGTTCCGCCATGATCCTCAGGCCGCAGGAGAGAGGGGTACGAAAATGACCGGCGCCCCGCGTCAGATCCATCTGATGAAGATAGTAGGGACGGACCCGGATCTTCAGAAGCTTCTGGAAAAGTTCCCTGAGGACCGCCGAAGAATCGTTGACTCCGCGCAGCAACACGGTCTGGTTGCCCAGAGGGATGCCGGCATCGGCCAGTTGCCGACAGGCCTCGGCCGATTCGGCGGTCACTTCACGAGGGTGGTTGAAATGGGTGTTGATAAAGAGAGGGTGAAAAGAGGCGAGCATCCGGCAAAGTTCCCCGGTGACCCGTTCCGGCAGGGTGACGGGGAGTCGGGTGCCGATGCGGATCACCTCCACATGGGGGATGTGCCGCAGCCGCTGCAGAATCTCCCGCAATACCATGTCCGACATGGTCAGCGGATCCCCACCCGAAATGAGCACATCGCGCACAGCCGGGGTCGCGGCGATATAATCGAGACCGGCCATAACTTCGCTGAAGGAGACTTTGACGCGCCCCACCCGGCGCTTGCGGGTGCAGAACCGGCAATAGCAGCCGCAGGTTCCCGAAACCAGGAAGAGAACCCGGTCGGCATAGCGGTGGACGATTCCCGGCGCCGGGGAGAGTTCCTCCTCGCTGAGAGGATCGGCGGGAAGATCATCCTTGGCCAGCTCGGCCGGATCGGGAATCACCTGCTTCCATAAAGGATCGTGCGGCCCCTGCAGCAGTCCGAAATAGTACGGGGTGACCCGAAAAGGATAGACGGCGGCCACCCGCTCCAGGGGAACGGGATCGATGCCGAAGCGAAAGGCCACTTGACGGGGGGAGACGATGCTCTCCTTGATCTGTTGCTGCCAGGGTTCCAAAACGGTATCCAGGGAAAAAGGGTCAGCGCGACAGAGGGTCGTCCCCTCGCAGCCGGAAGATCAGAACGATGGCCGCCATCAGCGCCAGATCGCGCACCAGCGCTTCGGTGACAGTGGAACTGCCCCCGTCTCCCGGGCCAAAACAGCCGCAGCCGATATCGAGCCCCCGCACCAGAGCGGAAACGAGAGCGACAATGAAAACCAGATTCAGTCCCCCGGCCACCAGCGCCGAAGCCCGCACCCGCCGGTTGAAGAGCAGCAGGGTTCCGGCCAACATCTCGATCATGGGGAGAACGGCGGCCACCAGATAGTTGCCCAGATAAGGGAGCAGGCGGTAATTGGCGATCTCTCCGGCAAAAGCGCCGATATCGGCACCTTTCACCGCGCCGGCGAAAAAAAAGACCCCGCCCACCAGAAGACGGCAAAGGTGATAGAGAAATTTTCCCAGGGGGTGTGTTTTCACGGCTGATTCCCCCTTCCTGTCGGCAACCCTTGATCCCGCCACTCGGGGAATCCCCCCTCGTAAACCAGCACCTCCCCGTAACCGGCTTCGATCAGTCTGGCCCCCAGCTCATGGGAGTCCCGACAGCCGTAACCGCTGCAGTAGACAATGATCGGGGTGGCCGCAGGAACCCGCTTGGTGAAGGGGATGAGCTCTTCCACCGCCATCGCCAGAGGAAGAGAAATGGCGCCGGCGATATGCCCCTCGCGATACGCCTCCTCGGCCCGGGCATCGACCAGCACCGCCCCGCGGGCCACCATTTCCCGGACTTCGTCCATGGCGACGGGGATCAGGAATATCTCCCCCGGATGCCGTTCCTCGGAGGGATGGGCGACTTGAACAAGGGTTTGCCCGGTGACCACCTTCCACAGCAGCTGATGATGGATCAACACTCCGAAAAAAGCCCCGACCAGGAAGATGAAAAAAGCTTCCCAGAGAACGTGGATCAGATCGGAGGAAAAAGGGCGATCCGAATACTGCCTGGCCGCATTCAAGATATGTCTCCTCAAAAAATCAGCGCCGGATAACGGATTAGGGTAACAGACCCCGCCCTGTTTGGCAACGCGGAGGTGAAAGGCGCCTTTTCCATATAGTTGAATTATCCCCGGATTGCTGTTAGATTGTTGAGAAGATTTTTTCATGGTTCAGCAAATGGCCTTTGATCGACCTCAACGGGAAGGGCACTTTCCATGCACCCGTTTGGACCTTTGCATCGGCGGTTTTCCAAACCATCGTTTGTGATTTGATTTTTCTTTTACCTTGGGGGGAAGCCCATGAAAAAAAATATCGGTTTTTTCGGCCTCGGCACCATGGGCCGCCCCATGGCCGTCAATCTGGCCAAGGGGGGGTATAACGTCTGCGCCTATGACATCAGCCCCGCGGCGGTAAAGGATCTCGACAAGACGGGCATTACCATCGCCCGGACTCCCGCTGAAGCCGCCGGCGGCAAAGATCTGGTAATCATCATCCTGCCCGAGAAGGACGAGATGAATGTGGTTCTGCCCGGTTCCGCCGGCCTGCTGGAAAACATCGATCCGGGAACCCTGCTGGTGGATATGGGATCCCACTCCCTGGACGCCACCCTGGAACTGGCCAGAGAGGCGGAAAAACGAAAATTGATGTTTCTCGACGCGCCGGTCTGGGGGTCCCGCGACCGGGCGGTCAGCGGCCTGCTGACCATCCTGGTGGGGGGGCCTCTCGATTATGTCAGCCTGTGCCGGGAGACTCTTTCCCATTTCGGCCTGCACATCATCCATGTCGGCAAGGTGGGGGACGGCACCCGGATGAAGTTCATCGTCGATATGCTGCAGGCCCAGCTGATCGAGGCCCTGGCGGAGGGTTTCGTCCTTGGCGAGAAGCTCGGCTTCAAAATGGACCAGATTCTCGAAGTGCTGGAAACGGGCGGCGTCGCCTCCCCTCTATTCCATTCCAAGGGGCATTCCATCGCCCGCGGCGACTACCGCCGCAATCAGGCCCTCAAATACATCTACGGCAGCCTTCTCTACGTCAACCAGGTCATGGAGAAGAAGGATCTGCGTCTCCCCGCCGTGGAAACGGTTACCCGCATTTACGAAGAAGCTATCAAGATGGGCTTCGGCGAGGAAGATTTTTCCGCCGTCGCCAAAGTGCTGAGACAGTAATATACCCGCTCCGCGGAGTCAAAGGCCCGGCGCGCTGTTCCAAGCCGCCGGGCCTTTCTGCGTCCGGTGGGAGGTGGCTGGTGACTGGTGACTGGTAACTAGTTGAAAAACCTAAATAAAAATATTGTTGACTGGTGACTGGTTAAAATCAAGACCAGTTACCAGTCACCAGTTACCAATTACCAGTCACCAGTCACCAGTTACCAGTTACCAATTACCAGTCACCAGTTACCAGTCACCAGTCACCAGTCACCAGTCACCAATTACCAGTCACCAGTCACTGCCTTTAAAAAAAAGGCCGGCGATGATCCGCCGGCCCGGGGATAAAACTAACCC
>JAAZDE010000168.1 GCA_012512925.1 Desulfuromonadaceae bacterium | reverse complement strand
CTGGTTGCAGACTCTCTCAAGCAAATCCAAGACCTCCCAGATAACAACCAATTGAATCTATTCAACTATTAACCGGACAGTAGTGATGCAAGGATTAGAAATGATTCCCCGCATTTTCCTTTAAAATTGGGGAACTAGTTGAAAATATTTGCATTTTTTCCCCTTTCCAGGCGACTCCTTACGGGTAAAACAGTATCTCACACCCTCCTCAAGCCGTGCCGACCCGCATCAGCGGAATCTGCCTTTAAACCTGGACAAAATGAAATAAGTAGTGTAGGATGACCGCGATTTTTGGGGTCTTTTTTTTACTCGATTCAGAAGGAGGTGATTGCTTTGGCATATACCATCAACGACAAATGCACCAACTGTGGAGCCTGTGAACCGGTATGTCCCGTAGAAGCCATCAGTGAAAAAGGTAATGCTCGGGTTATCGATCCCGGTACCTGCATCGACTGCGGCGCCTGCGTGGAAGTTTGTCCTGTCGAGGCCATCCTGGCCGGCTAGAAACGACCATGAAAAAAGGGCGGCCCAACCGGTCGCCCTTTTTCTTTTCCGTATCGCCTTACCACTCCCTTTTAAAATCCATTTGCCCCCGCCCGATCCCGTTTCAGCGGTCGCCCGATACAGGGCTTGAATCGTTGACATCGACGGAAAACTCGGCCAGTTTGTCCGGCACGTTCTGGAAAACGACGGTAAAAGGAATCGATTTTCCCGGCGCCGTGGTCAGATTGGAAAAATCGGCGCCGAACTGGTTCTTCATCGACTCCTCAATCCTTCTCAGGGGGAGGGTGCGCAGCGCTTCACTGTCGAGGGGATTGCCGCAGTAGGCGATTTTCTGGGTGATCGGTTTTCCGGTGGTATCGTAGAGAACCCCTTTGACCGAGATGGCCCCCCGGGGTCCGGGAAACTCGTTGACGGCCTGGCCGCGAATGACGAAAAGCCGTCCCGCATCCCGATTCATGACAAAAAAGCCTTCGATATGGGTCAGATGTATCCGCCCCTCCGCCTGGCCCGATGGAGAACCGCCCCCCTGAAGCCTTCCCATGAGCCGGCCGACATCCATCGACTCGCCGCTCCAGTAAATATAGCCGGCCAGGCCGCCGGCCACGGCGGCAACCAACAGAACCAGGACCAGCAACAGCCGGCCGATCAGGGAAGGCCCCTTCCTGGACCCCTCCGGGCGGACCAGATCAATGGGCTCGCGGCGCTCCTCCTGGGATGGCAGGGGGGGAGCCGGGGAGAAATCCTCCTCCACCACTTCCCCGGTCTCCGAACCTTCCTCTTGCCGCCTTTCCCCTTCCATGGAGAGCCCTTCCGAAGCGGCCGAAAAATCGAAGTCCGGCTCCCGTGGCGGAGTCTCGGCAGAGTCCTGCCGCGGGAAGGAGGACGCCGGGATATCCCCGCCGCCGATATTGAACTCATCCGAATCAAAGGAAGCAGCTTCCTCGGGAAATGATCGCCGCGCCTCATCGGATAGCAGCCGCCCCCGGTCCCCTTCGCTCTCCTTCTTGACAGGCTCCGCACCTGGCCCCGGCTCATCCCCGATGGCGAATTCATCGGAAAAAATTTCCAGTTCCGGCAACTCTTCCAAAGACGAAGGGAAAACCATAAACATGGAACGGCAGCGGGCGCAACGCACCCTCATGCCGCCCGGCTTGATCTTCTCCTCCGGCAGATTGTAACGGGTGCCGCAGGATTCACACCGAATGATCATTCAGCTTCTCCCCCTCCCCACCGGGAAGGCTCACCTCAGGGAATAGATCTCCGCCAGATTGCGGTACTTTTCATCATGATCGAGGCCATATCCGACCAGAAAGCGATCTTCCACCACGATGCCGACATAGTTGGGCTCGAAGGGGATGACGCGGCATGCCTTTTTATCGAGGAAGACACAGGTTTTCAGGGTGCGGGGTCCCCGGCCCAGCAATCTCTGGCAGAGAAATTCCAGGGAATGGCCGCTGTCCACGATATCCTCGACGATCAGGACATCCTTTCCCTGAACGGCCAGGGTGATGTCCTTGCGCATCTCCACCAGCCCGGAGGAGGTGGATCCCGATCCGTAACTGGCCAACTGGACAAAATCGATTTTCACCGGGGATTGCAGTTCCCGGACCAGGTCGGAGAGGAACATGAAAGAGCCTTTCAGAACCCCGACGATGACGATCTCCCTGTCCCGGTAATCGTGGTTGATCTCCGAGGCCAGGCGCTTCACCCTTGAGGCGATGAATTCCCGACCGTAAACCAGTTCAAGCCCTGCACGATCCATCACTTGAAGTCCCCGTCTCAAAAAAAGGGATGAAACAATAAGGCCCGGCGCACCCGAGGTCCGGCGGCAGCGGACAGATTCGCCGCTTTTATAAAAATAATCCAAAAGCGGCCTTTTTTCCTGCCTTTTTTGGAAAATCATCTTAAATGGATAAAAACACGCTGTCAAACCTTTACGAAAACCGGTCCGCAAATCCCCCTGGAAGCCGTCAAGGCCCTGTGGTAACATTCGCAGGTTATTGCCATTACCAAACAACGGATGATTGAAAAACCGTCTCCCCCCATTCGAAAAATTCAGAGGCCCGCCATGATGAAATCCCGCTCTTACACTTTCCTGTGGACCCTCCTTGTTCTTTTCCCCCTCGCCCTGCCGTCCTCCGGCCGGGCCGAGGACGCCAAGCCCGCCGCCAAGATCTCGGTGGAGGCGGCCGATCACGACTTCGGAAAGGTTTTCAGCGGTGAGAAGGTGGTTCACGTCTTCAAGTTCCGCAACAGCGGGAATGCCCCCCTGCTCATCGAAAGGGTCCGCCAATCCTGCGGCTGTACGGCCACCGTCCTCTCCTCGACCTCCCTCGAAACCGGCGCCACCGGCGAGATTCAGAGTACCTTCAACAGCACCGGCTTTTCCGGAGAGGTCGTTAAAACCATCTATCTCTACAGCAACGCCGCCGACTCCCCGGTGGTTCAACTGTATCTGCGCGGCACCGTCCGGCAGGAGATCGTCCGCCAACCGAATCGGGTCAGCCTCGACCGGCTGATTCCGGAAAAGACCGTCTCGGCCACGGTCAAGCTGGTCCACCAGGGGGTCAATGAAATCTCCTTCGGCGCGGTCCAGGTCACCACCCCGGAACTGAAAGCCAAACTCTCCTCCTCAAGAATCAACCCGGGGGAAAGCGTCACCGTCACCCTGGCCGTCACCCCCCAGCCGGGCAAGCGGCGTTTGGGCGGTTTCGTCATCATTCCCCTGAACGGGGCCCACCTGAAGGAGATCCGCATCCCGGTTTATGCCGGCATCGTCCCCTCCGCGCCGTCCCAGGCGCCGGTCTCCCAGCCCTGAACAGAGCCGGAAAACCGGTCGTCATTGTGCTTGCTTTCACGGCTGCCCAGGGACCGGAAAGGCGCTCCGCAACCGGGCGGGATTATATATTGCATCCACCCTGCAGTTACGGTATAAACTTGTGGCAGAGCGCGATTAGCTCAGTTGGATAGAGCGTTGGCCTCCGGAGCCAAAGGTCGGGCGTTCGAGTCGCCCATCGCGCACCATAAAGAAATCAAGGGGTTACGGAATTTCCGAACCCCTTTTTTCTTTTCCGCCATAACCGCCGGTCAAAGGGCGGCAAAGCGGCAAAATCCCCCGCCGGACCGTTTGGCCCGGTACATGGCCAGATCCGCCTTGTGAATCAGGTCTTCGGCATCCAGGCCGTCTTGGGGAAAACAGGCGATGCCGATACTGGCGCCGACCTGAAGTTCATGATCCTGGATCGTGAGGGGACGGGAGAGGTTTTTGTGGATCTTTTGGGCCAAGGGACCGACCTGGGCCGGATCGTCGAGTTCGACCAGCACCACGGCGAATTCGTCACCTCCGAAACGAGCCACCGTATCGCAGCTCCGGACCGTCGCCGTCAGCCGCCGCGCCACTTCCCTCAACACGGCATCGCCAACCCTGTGTCCCAGAGTGTCGTTGATCCCTTTGAAGCGGTCCAGGTCGAGCAGAACAAGGGCCACCATCTTGTCGGAGCGGCGGGCGTAGGCCAGGCTTTGCCGGATCCGGTCCTCCAGAAGACGCCGGTTGGCCAGCGCCGTCAGGGAATCGTGGGTCGCTATGTATTCCAGATCCCGTTCATGGCGCTTTCGTGCGGTGATATCCATGACGGTGAAACAGACTCCGGCGCAGGGGTTGTTTCGGTCGATGGCAACGCTGCTCAGGTAAACATCGATCACCGCGCCGTCCTTTCTCCTCATGCGGGTTTCGACCGTGCCGATCCCCCGGCTTCTGATCTCCCCGTATTTCACCCTTCCCGCCCGTTCGAATTCCTCGTCGCTTTCATAAAGCAGGCGGGAGCTTTTCCCTTTGATTTCCTCCGCGGAATAGCCGACCATCTCCAGGAAGAAATCGTTGGTCCAGCGGATAATCCGGTTCTCGACCAGACCGATGCCGATGGGAGACGCCTTCAGGATGCTCTCCAGGGTGGCGTCCCTTATCGGCGGTTCCTTTTCCGCCACCAGCCAGGCTGCCACATCGCCTTCCGTTTCCCGGTATCCCGACAGGGTGGCGGGGCTGCCGAAAAAGGGCACGACGCCGGACCCCATGCACAGCGGACGGCCGCCCCGGCGGGAAAAAGTGCGGCCAAACTTCCGCAAGGAATTATTCAGCGGCGGCAGACCTGCCGGGGGGCGGCGAACCGGGCTTGTCGGGGATAAAGACTTGGTTTCGAGCATACGTTGCTCCTTCGAGGATTTTTTTGGTTTGCGGACAATTCAGGAAAAAATTTTTTTCATGTGTGAAAGCTTAGCATCCCTGGTATGTCATTTCGTGTCATACCTCGTCGTTTTTTTTTCACACATTCCGGGCCTGCAGCCCGCCGTGACAGCGGCTCATAATCCCCAACACCGTCGGCAAGAAACTGGCATCGTAAAGAGAAGAATGGTAAATAAAAATGGTCGGCCAGATTTCGCAGGAGTTGATGTCACCACCTGTTGTCGTATTCTCCGGGCCGAAAACCGCCGCCGTCGGGGCTAGCCCTCTCTGAGTTCCGCGGTCACTGCCATTTCCAGCCAACCCGCGCCGCCGTCGAAAGGATCAGCGACCATGGCCGAGCAACATGGAAAACCAAGCCGGGACCAATCCCGAATCGAGCAAAACTCCTTTCTCTTCCTGCTCGTGCTGGTGACCCTGCTGTTTCTTTTCCTGCTCAAACCGTTTTGGGGCGCCATCTTCTGGGCCGGCGTCATCGGCCTGATCTTCCATCCCCTGTACCGCCGCCTCTTGCGGACCTTCGGTCGGCGGCGGAATCTGGCCGCCCTGGCCACCCTGTCGGTCTGCGTGGTCATTGGCGTCGTCCCCATGCTGTTTGTCGCCGGCTCCTTTTTTCAGGAGGGGGCCGCCTTGTACCAGCGTCTGCAGAGCGGCGATCTCGACCTGGGCAACCGTATCG
The DNA here is from genome assembly GCA_012512925.1 of Desulfuromonadaceae bacterium. GTDB lineage: Bacteria > Desulfobacterota > Desulfuromonadia > Desulfuromonadales > JAAYDE01 > JAAYDE01. The sequence goes on along the minus strand of JAAZDE010000168.1, from coordinate 5,640 downwards.
AACGCATTCGGGAGGCCTTTCCGGCCGCCCAGAACCTGCTGGAGCGGGTGAATCTGGACCTGACCCCGATCAAGGAAAGGCTCTCCGGCGCGGCGCTCTCCGCCACCCAGTTCATTGCCCGGAACGCCGTGCAGCTGGGCCAGGGGACCGTGCAGTTCTTCGTCAGTCTGGCGCTGATGCTCTACATGGCCTTTTTCCTGCTGCGGGACGGGAAAAGCCTGGTCCGGCTTCTGGTGCGCGCCTTGCCTCTGGGGGATGAACGGGAACGCCTGCTGTTCGGAAAATTCGCCGAGGTGGTGCGGGCCACGGTCAAGGGCAACCTGCTGGTCGCCACCGCCCAGGGGACCCTCGGCGGCCTCATCTTCTGGCTCCTCGACATTCCGGGAGCCTTGCTGTGGGGCGTCGTCATGGCGCTGCTGTCGCTGATCCCCGTGGTCGGGGCCGGCCTGATCTGGGGGCCGGTGGCCATCTATCTGCTGGCCATCGGCGACTGGACCCAGGGCCTGATCCTGTTCGGGTTCGGTGCCGCCGTCATCGGCCTGGTCGACAACCTGCTGCGCCCCCTTCTGGTCGGACGGGACACCAAACTGCCGGATTACGTCGTCCTTCTGTCGACCCTGGGCGGTTTCGTCCTCTTCGGCATGAACGGATTTGTCATCGGGCCGCTGGTGGCGGCCCTCTTCGTGGCCTTCTGGGGGATTTTCATGCGCGAATTCAATGTCGCCGGAGCGGCCGCGGGGGAGGAAGATGCCGCCCCCGAAGAGGAACGGCCAGGAGCCGGGGGGTGAGCGGAAAGGTTTCGGCGGCGCTCAGAAACCGATGTTCATCAGCGTCTTTCGGCCGCGTTTCACCAGACAGCGCCGCTGCGCGGGAATCAGATCGTAGCTGAGGTAATGAGAAATCCGCGGCCGGTTCAGAACCTTGGGCTCGAATATCACCATGTTGTTGCCGTCGCAACGGGCGGAAGGAGCCAGTAAGCCGGGGTGCCCCTCATGGTGCAGGCGGCGGCCGATCTGCTGACAGAAGCTGTAATCGTCACCGGTCAGAGCGGGATGACTTTCCTTTTTCCCCCTCAGATCGATCAACAGGGCCTTGCAGCGCACCAGATAAACCGCCCGCTCCTGCCTGACGATGCCGGACAGGTCGTGAATGTCCCCCAGCAACCCCATCAGGGCATGAAAGGCCGTCTCGAAAATGGTGGTTTCCTGCTCCAGGGAACCATACCAGACGCCATAGGCGCCGTCCCCGTAGCGTAAGCAGATAAAGGAGCAGGTTTTGAAGGGATATTCGATCGCCGTGGAATAATAAAAGGCCCGGTCGATGACCCCCGGCGGAATGTTTGCCCTGACCCGCGCCTCGGCCGCCACGGAACCAAAAACCAGCCATCAGCCGCCGGAAATGAGCTCCTGAGAACCGCCGTCCGGGGACTGGTTTTCCACCAGGTCGCCGATGAGCCCGGCCAACCGGGTGGATTCGAACAGGGCGGGGGTGACGCGGATGGGGATGTCGGGATAACGGCGGCGGGCCTCGGCGATCTGGCCGGGAAGGTCGCGCCGAAGGTGGATGCCGGGGGCGAGAAAGTGGGGAAAGATGAGGATGCGGCCGGCGCCCTTTAGAGCGCAGCGGTCGATGGCCTCGGCGAGGCTGGGGGCGCCCTTTTCCAGAAAGGCCGCCTCGACATGGGGGATGGCGGTTTTTCGGCGCACCTCGGCGGCCAGCAGGAGGACGGCGCGGTTGGCCTCGTCGAGGCGGGAGCCGTGGGCGAGAATGATCAGAAATTCGGTCGGCGGCCGGCGGCTGGTCACTTCTTCCTGGCCTCGACAAACTTGCTGGTGCTGAAAACCCGGCCGCTGGGCAGAATCACCCATTGGCCGCCGTAGGGCTCCTCGGGCAGTGTCCCGATATAGCCGCCGGCGGTCAGTTCGGCGATATCCTGCGGCGCCCGGCCCAGATCCTTTTTGAAACGCTCCATCCCCTCCTCGATCAGGGCCGCCCCTTCCAGAGCCTTCTTGCGCAGCAGCAGCGAGGCGCGAAGCCTTTCGTCCGTGGTGCTGTTGATGATGCCGGTGAGAAAGAGGATGCCGGTCTTGGCCTGGTCGCCGTAATAGCTGAGGCGGGCCGCCAGGTGGGGCAGGAAGTTGGGGCTGCCCGGCCGCCGGCTGGCCTCCATCAGATACTCCGCCCCCTTGTTGAAATCCTTCAGAAAGTAGAAGTGGTTGAAGCCCAGGTAGTAGGGCATCTGCCAGTCCCAGGTGCGGTGCTTCATCCCCTTCTCCAGCAGCCGGTTGGCATCGGCGAAGCGGCGGGTTTCCCAGGTCAGGGTCCCTTCGGCCAAGACGTAGGGATCGAGAAAATAGGGGTCGAGATCGGTCACCGCGTTCAGGCCCGTCACCAGGTAGTCCCAATCCTCCCTGGTCAGGGACTCCCGGTACATCTGCCGCTCGCCGAAAAAGGTGATGGTGTTGAGGAACAGGTAGTCGGCGTACAGCCCCTTGTGGCCGAGGGCCAGCACCCGGTTGAACTGGCTGGGGAAAACGTAGCCGGTCTCGATGCGGCTGCGGGTCTCCCGGCGGTTCTCCCAGACCTGGCGGCTGAGGCGGGTGTGCCCCCAGGCGCCGGCCAGCACGATGAGGATGAGGAGAATCACCTTGCGCGGCATCAGTTGAACTCCCGCCGCTGGAAGCAGAGGCAGGCCAGGGCCAGGACCACGACGATGTAGACGGCGGCGTAGCCGAGGGCCAGGCCGAGCCGCTCCGGGGCGATCACCAGCCCGTGGGCGGCCTCCAGCTTGAAATCCCACATGGCGAAGTTGGGCAGAATATGGGAGACCACGTCCAGGGTCTGCTTGACCGCCTCGGAGATCTGTTCGGTGCGGAAGCCGGACTTGACGTAGAAGACGACATCCTCGATGGTGACCCCGACCAGGTAGGCGCAAACGGTGAAGATGAGGCTGGCGAAGGAACTGGTGGTCACCGTGCTGAAAAGAATGAGAATGGCGCTGAGCACGGCCAGCTGGACGAGGATGAAGAAGCCGGCGGTGAAGAAGACCGGCCAGGAAAAGCCGGCGAAGTAATTGGGATAGAGGCCGCGCACCAGAAGAACGGTGGCCGAGGAGAAGACCGCCAGCACCAGCAGGGAGACGACGACGAAGCAGAGAATCCCCAGATACTTGCCGACGATGTATTCCCCCCGCGACAGCGGCTTGGAAAAGACCAGCTGGATGGTCTTTTTGTCGATATCCTTGGCCATCAGATGAAGGGCGACGAAGAAGACCAGCAGCAGCCCGGAGAAGGTCAGGGCGCTGAGGTTCATGTCCACCGTCACCTTGCCGATCTCGCGCATGAAGAAACCGGCCACGGCGACGTTGAGGCCGAGGACGAAGAGGGCGAAGGCCAGAATGCCGAAGATGGAGCGGTTGCGGATCCCCTCCTTGTAGGTGATCACCGCCAGAGCCCAGACGCGATTCATGATACCCCTCCTTCCACCGTGGCGATGAACAGTTCCTCCAGAGAAACCCGCTCGGCGCGGGTGCCGCGGATCTCGACGCCGAGCCGCGCCAGCACGGCGGCGGTCTCGGTCAGCCGCGACGGCGGAATCGACAGCAGCAGCCCCTCGGCAACGGCGGCCAGCCGCCCCGGCAGCGTCTCCAGCTCCGCCCGCAGGTTGTCGTCGGCGGCCGGCAGCAGAAGGTGAAGCTCGGCCGCCTGGCTGGCGGCGAAATCCTGCCGGGCGAAGGTCCGCGCCAGCCGCCCCTTGACCAGAACCCCCATGCGGTCGCAGAGCCGTTCCACGTCGCTGAGGATGTGGGAACAGAAGAAGATCGTCTTCCCCTGTTCCTTCAACTCAAGGACGATGTCGAAGACCAGCTTGCGCCCCAGGGGGTCGAGGCCGGACATGGGCTCGTCGAGAATGACGATGGACGGGTCGTGGAGCAGGGCGAAGCAGATCCCGGCCCGCTGCAGCATCCCCTTGGAAAAGGCGCGCAGGGGGCGGCGCAGGGCTTCGTCGAGCTGAAGCTTGCCGGTCAGCTCATCGATGCGCCGGCGGCGGTCCTCGGCGGCGCATCCCGACACCCGGCCGCAGAACTGAAGGATCTCCTCCAGCGTCAGGTAGTCGTAGAGATAGGGGTTTTCCGGCAGGTAGCCGATCTCCTTCTGAAACTCCCCGTGGCGCAGCGGCTCGCCGCGGAACAGGATCTCCCCCCCGTCGGGGCGGATCAGCCCCAGCAGCACCCGAATGGTGGTGCTCTTACCCGCTCCGTTGGGGCCGATCAGGCCGTAGACCTCGCCCCGGCCGACCTCCAGGGTGAGATCCTGCACCGCCTGGACCTTTTTTTTGAAAAGACCGGGGTTGTAGGTTTTGGACACGTTGTTCAGCGCGATTTCCGGGATGGACATGGAACCTCCCAAGAGCAGTGGACGGTTACTGGCGAGGGGTGACCGGCAAAACCTCAAACCTTTTTTCGGGCCAGGGTCGGGATGAAATCAGGCAAGGATTGTGCCGATCCGGGCAGCCGCTGCCGACGATTGCGGGGAAAGGTGAGATTTCCGGCACCTGCCGTTCCCTTTCGGGGAAAGTTAGCAGCAGCCCGGAACCCTGTCAACAGAGATGAGGAGGACCGGGCGCCGGTCGCCGGGGCCGGCCCTCAAACACCCGTCCGGGGATCGAACAGCCCTTCGAACAGGGCGCTGGAAAGGTAGCGCTCCCCCGAGTCGGGAAGGATGACGACGACGGTCCGGCCGGCGAACCGCTCTTCGTCGGCCAGGCGCATGGCGGCGGCCAGGGCCGCGCCGGAGGAGATGCCGGCCAGTATCCCCTCCTCCCGGGCCAGGCGGCGGGCGTATTCGAGGGCCTCGTCGCCGCCGATCCTCTCCACCCGGTCGACCAGGGCCAGATCGAGGTTGCCGGGAATGAAGCCGGCGCCGATCCCCTGGATCTTGTGGGGACCGGGAGCCAGGGGCTCACCCTTGAGGTGCTGGCTGATGACCGGGCTCTCCAGCGGCTCCACGGCGACGCTGACGATCTTCTTGCCGCGAACGTTTTTAAGATAGCGGCTGACGCCGCACAGGGTGCCGCCGGTGCCGACCCCCGCCACCACGGCGTCCACCGCGCCGTCGGTATCCTGCCAGATCTCCGGGCCGGTGGTGGCCTCGTGGATGGCCGGGTTGGCGGGGTTGGAAAACTGCTGGGGGAGGAAATAGCGCCGCGGATCGGAGCGGACGATCTCCTCGGCCTTATCCACCGCCCCCTTCATCCCCAGGGCGCCGTCGGTGAGAATCAGATGGGCGCCGAAGGCCTTGAGCAGTTTGCGCCGCTCGATGCTCATCGTCTCCGGCATGGTCAGGGTCAGCCGGTAACCGCGGGCGGCGGCGACAAAAGCGAGGGCGATGCCGGTGTTGCCGCTGGTCGGCTCGACCATCTCGACCCCGGCCTTGAGCAGACCTCTCTTTTCGGCGTCCCAGATCATGGCGGCGCCGACCCGGCACTTGACCGAATAGGCCGGATTGCGCCCCTCGGTCTTGGCCAGCAGGATGGCTTTCTTCCCCTGCGGGATGCGGTTGAGCCGCACCAGCGGGGTCTTGCCGATGGTCAGGCTGTTGTCGTTGAAATAGGATGGGGGCATGGGGTTGCCTTTCTTTT
>JAAZDE010000167.1 GCA_012512925.1 Desulfuromonadaceae bacterium | reverse complement strand
TTCTCGGCGATTATCTGGAGCGCGTTCTGACCCTCACTCCCCAGTCGCAGAAGGAACTCCCCGCCTCCATCAATATCCTCAAGGTTCGCGACGAGGAGATTCCCCCGGAGGTTGCCGGTCTGATCGCCCCCTATCGGGAGCCGGCCCGGCTGCTCGGGCAGAGGGCGGCCGAGATGCATCTGGCCTTGGCCTCCGGGACCGACAAAGCCGATTTCACCCCGGAGGCGATGTCCCCCTTCTCTCAGCGCTCCCTTTATCAGTCGATGCGCAATCTGACCATCGGCGCCTTTCAGGCCCTGCGCCGGCGGGTGCGAATGCTCCCCGAAGGTATTCAGGAGGAGGCGCGGCGGATTCTCGACCGCTACAGTGAAATCATGGAGCGTTTCAGCTTTGTCAAGGAGCGGCGTATGACCGCTCGCACCATCCGCTGCCACGGCGATTTTCATCTGGGGCAGGTGCTGCATACCGGTAAGGATTTCATCGTCATCGATTTCGAGGGGGAACCATCGCGGACCCTGGGGGAGCGGCGCGCCAAGCGCTCTCCGCTGACCGATGTGGCCAGCATGATCCGCTCCTTCAGCTATGCCGCCCACAACGCCCTGCTGCAGCATGCCACCATCCGCTCCGAGGACGTGGCCATCCTCGAGCCGTGGACCGAGGTCTGGTACAAGTTCGTCAGCGCCGTGTTTCTCCGTTCCTATCTGGAGACGGCGGGTAAGGCTTCCTTTGTTCCTCAGGACAAGGAGGAACTGGGGATTTTTCTGGAGGCCTTTCTTCTTGAAAAAGCCATCTACGAACTCGGCTACGAGCTGAACAACCGCCCGGACTGGACGATCATCCCGCTGCGCGGCATCGAGAACATTCTCGACGATTTTTATCATTCATCCGACGAATGAGTCGGTCCATCGACAGGAGTGCGGCATTTTGAGTTATCGTCACGACATCAGCCTTCTATCCGATTACGACATCTTCCTTTTCAAACAAGGGAGCCATCTGTGCCTTTATGAGCGGCTTGGCGCCCATCTGCTGCATACGGAAGACGGTCAGAGCGGCTGCTTTTTCGCCGTCTGGGCGCCCAACGCCGGCGCCGTTTCGGTGGTTGGCGACTTCAACAGTTGGCGGCCCGAGACTCATCCCATGGCGGCGAGATGGGACGGTTCGGGAATCTGGGAGATCTTTATCCCCGGCATCGTCCAGGGAACGCTGTACAAGTACCACATTGAATCCAGAAGCGGCTATCAGGTGCAGAAGAGCGATCCTTTTGCCTTTCGCTGCGAAACGCCACCCCACACCGCCTCGGTGGTCTGGGATCTGGGCTATGAGTGGGGGGATGACGCCTGGCTCGGGGAGCGCCCGGGGCGCAACGGTCTCTCCGCGCCGGTTTCCATCTACGAGGTCCATCCCGGTTCGTGGCGGCGAACTGTCGAGGAGGGGCAGCGATCCCTCGGCTACAGGGAACTGGCCGAGCAGCTCGCCGACCATGTGCTGGAAACCGGCTTCACCCACGTGGAACTGATGCCGGTCATGGAGCATCCGTTCTACGGCTCCTGGGGCTACCAGGTGACCGGTTTTTTCGCCCCCACCAGCCGTTACGGCTCTCCCCAGGACTTCATGCACCTGGTCGATCATCTCCACCAGAGGGGAATCGGGGTTATTCTCGACTGGGTTCCTTCCCATTTTCCCACCGACGAACACGGTCTTGGCTATTTCGATGGTACCCACCTCTACGAGCATGCCGATCCCCGCAAGGGCTTCCATCCCGACTGGGGCTCGTGGATCTTCAACTATGGCCGCCACGAGGTGCGCAGTTTTCTCCTCAGCAGCGCCCTGTTCTGGCTCAATGTCTACCATGCGGACGGCTTGAGGGTGGATGCCGTTTCCTCGATGCTCTATCTCGACTACGGCCGCAAGGAGGGGGAGTGGATTCCCAACGAGCATGGTGGACGGGAGAATCTGGAAGCGATCTCTCTGTTGCGGGAGATGAACGAGGCGATCTATCGGGAACAGCCGGGCGTTCAGACCATCGCCGAGGAATCGACCGCCTGGCCGATGGTGACCCGGCCGACCTGGGGGGGAGGTCTCGGGTTCGGCCTGAAGTGGAAGATGGGGTGGATGCACGACTCTCTGGAGTATTTCGGCAACGATCCGATTTACCGTAAATTTCATCACGACAAGCTCACATTCAGCATCTGGTACGCTTTTTCGGAAAACTACCTCCTCCCCCTGTCCCACGACGAGGTGGTCCATGGCAAGAGCTCGTTGCTGGGGAGAATGCCCGGGGACGATTGGCAGAAATTCGCCAACCTGCGCCTCCTCTACGGCTATCAGTTCACTCACCCGGGCAAGAAACTGCTCTTCATGGGAGGGGAGTTCGGCCAGTGGAGCGAATGGAATCACGACAGAAGCCTCGACTGGCATCTTCTCGACTACCTCCCCCATCAGGGACTGCAGCGCTGGGTCGGCGATCTGAACCGGCTTTACCGCTCCGAGCCGTCCCTCCACGTCAGGGATTTCGAGCAGGAAGGGTTTCGCTGGGTCGATTTCAGCGACTGGGAGTCAAGTGTCATCAGCTATCTGCGCTGCGGCAACGTTTCCGACGAGACCTTGCTGGTTGTCTGCAACTGCACCCCGGTTCCGCGCAGCAACTACCGGGTCGGCGTTCCCGAAAGGGGTTTCTGGAAGGAAATTATCAACAGTGACGCCCGCGAGTACGGCGGCAGCGGACAGGGGAACCTCGGCGGGATTGAATCGGTGCCGGTGGCCAGTCACAACTATTATCAGTCTCTGACCCTGACCCTGCCGCCGCTGGGCATTCTGGTCTTCAAAAAAGAGGAGCGCCCATGAGTCAAGGCGCTCTCTACCTCGGGAAAGAGCGTTGCCGGTTTGAGGTTTGGGCACCTTTTCGGGAGAAGGTCGAGGTCAAACTGGAGGTCCCTGGCGAGATCCCGCAACTTCTGAGCCGTGACGGCTACGGTTTGTGGAGCGCCACCATCGAAGGGGTTCCCCCCGGTGCCCGTTACCGCTACCTTCTCGACGGGTCGGTGGCGCGACCCGATCCGGCCTCCGCTTTTCAGCCGCTGGGGGTCCACGGTCCCTCGGCGGTCGTCGACCATGGCGCTTTTGCCTGGAGCGACCCGGATTGGTCGGGGATCCCCCTGGAACAGATGGTTCTTTATGAACTCCATGTGGGAGCCTTCACTATGGAGGGGACCTTCGACGCCGTCATCCCCCGTCTGGGGGAACTGCTCGATCTCGGGGTCAACACCCTCAGTTTGATGCCGGTGGCCCAGTTTCCCGGAGCGCGCAACTGGGGCTACGACGGCGCCTATCCCTACGCGGTGCAGAATTCCTACGGCGGGCCCGAGGGGTTTAAAAGGCTGATCGATGCCTGTCACGGCCGCGGCCTGGCGGTGATCCTGGACGTGGTCTACAATCACCTCGGCCCGGAGGGAAACTACCTGGCCGATTACGGCCCCTACTTCACCGACCGCTACCACACACCGTGGGGGTCCGCGCTCAATTTCGACGGTCCCTACAGCGATCCGGTCCGTGCTTTCTTCATCGACAATGCCATCCACTGGTTCGCCGACTATCATCTGGATGGACTGCGTCTCGACGCCGTCCATGCCATCTACGACACCGGCGCCAAGCATTTTCTCGAAGAACTGGGCGAAAGGGTGGAAGCTTTTTCATTGAAGGAGGGAAGGCTCCATCTGCTCATCGCCGAAAGCGATTTGAACGATGTCCGCCTGATCCGTCCCCGGGACATCGGCGGCTACGGCCTCGACGCCCAGTGGCATGACGACTTCCACCACAGCCTCCATGCCCTGGTGACGGGCGAAAGGAACGGCTACTATGCCGACTTCGGGGCCACCAGGCATCTGGCCAAGGCACTTGCCGAGGGTTTTGTCTACGACTGGGCCTATTCCCCCTCCCGCAACCGGCATCACGGCAGCTCTTCCCGGGATCGGCACGGCCGTCAGTTCGTCGTCTTCTCCCAGAACCACGACCAGGTCGGCAACCGTCCGGGGGGAGAGCGACTGGCCAGCCTTGTCCCCTTCGAGGCCCTCAAGCTGGCCGCCGCGGCGGTGCTTCTTTCCCCTTTCGTGCCCATGCTGTTCATGGGGGAGGAGTATGGAGAGGAAAACCCCTTCCATTATTTCGTCGATCACTCCGATCCGACCTTGATCGAGGCGGTGCGCCGGGGGCGGCGGCAGGAGTTCGAGGGGTTTCACTGGGGGACCGAGATTCCCGACCCGCAAAGCCCCTCGACCTTCGCTGAATCGCGGCTAGAATGGAGTAAGAGGAAAAGCGAAAAGCATAAGATTCTGCTTGATTTCCATACCTTTCTGTTGCGGTTGCGGAAGAACCTCCCTGTTCTGGCCGAGCCGGCCCGTGATCATCTCCAGGTCTCCGACCATGCCAGACCCAAGACAGTGATGGTGCAGCGGGCCAAGGGGGGAGAGAAGGTTCTGATTCTGTTGAATTTCAATTCGGCATCGAGTACTTTGGCAGGGCAGGAGATCCCGGTCGGCCGCTGGTGCAAGGTGGCCGACTCGGCCGAACGGCGCTGGCTGGGGCCGGGAAGCCCGTTGCCCGAACGGCTGGAGACAGGTTCCCCGGCCATCATCAGCCGTTTGAGTATGGCCTTATACCGGATGGAGTTCCAGCCATGAACAAATATATTTGTATCCATGGACATTTCTATCAGCCTCCCAGGGAAAATCCCTGGCTGGAGGAGGTGGAGCTGCAGGATTCGGCCCACCCCTATCACGACTGGAACCAACGCATCAATGCTGAATGCTACACCCATAACGCCGCTTCCCGGATCATCGACGGCGATGGCAGCATCCTCAATATCGTCAACAATTACGCCCGGATAAGTTTCAACTTCGGCCCCACCCTGCTTTCCTGGCTGGAGAAGCACGATCCCGAAATCTATAAGCGCATCATCGATGCCGATGGCGAAAGCCGCCAGTATTTTTCGGGGCACGGTTCGGCGCTGGCTCAGGCCTACAACCACATGATCATGCCCTTGGCCAATGGGCGGGACAAAAGAACCCAGGTCCTCTGGGGGTTGCGCGACTTCGAACACCGCTTCGGCCGCAAGCCTGAGGGAATGTGGCTGCCGGAAACCGCCGTTGACCTGGAGACTCTGGAAATTCTCGTCGAAAACGGCATCGCATTCACCATCCTTGCTCCCCGGCAGGCCGTCCGGGTCCGCCCTGTGGGAGCAAAGACCTGGCAGGACGTCAGCGACGACCGGATCGATCCGAAGCATCCCTACCTCTGCAAGCTGCCTTCGGGCAGTTCCATGGTGCTTTTTTTCTATGACGGCCCCATTTCCCAGGGGATCGCCTTCGAAGGACTGCTGAAGAGCGGGGAAACCTTCGCCGAACGGCTCACCAACGCCTTCGTGGAAAGCGAACAAGAGGACCAACTGGTCCACATTGCCACCGATGGCGAGACCTACGGCCACCATCACCGGTGGGGGGACATGGCCCTGGCATATTGTCTCCACCACATCGAATCCCATGATCTGGCCAAAATCACCATCTACGGTGAGTATCTGGAACATCATCCCCCGCAGCACGAGGTGGAGATTTTCGAAAATTCTTCCTGGAGTTGTGTCCACGGGGTGGAACGGTGGAAGGCGGACTGCGGCTGCTGTTCGGGTATGAATCCCGGCTGGAAACAGGAATGGCGGCCAATTCTGCGTGAGGCCATGGATTGGCTGCGGGATCAACTGGCCGAGGTTTATATCAGGGGCATCTCCAAATATGTCGGGGAGCCGTGGGCGGCAAGGGACGATTACATCGAGGTGATTCTCGACCGCTCTGCGGAGAGCCTGGACCGATTTATGGTCCGTCATCAGATGCAGGGATTGTCCCCGGCCGAGCGACACCAGGTGCTCCTGCTGCTGGAGATGCAGCGCCACGCCATGCTCATGTACACCAGCTGCGGCTGGTTTTTCGACGATATTTCGGGCATCGAAACCGTCCAGGTGATGCGCTATGCGGCCCGGACCATGCAACTGGGGCGGGAAATCTCCGGCGTCGATCTGGAGCCCGCTTACGTCGGAATTCTGGAAAAGGCCCGGAGCAATGCTGTCCCCTCCAGAAACGGCGCCGAGATATACGCCGATCTGGTCAAGCCGGTGGCTCTTGACCTGCTGCGGGTCGGCGCCCATTATGCGATCTCCTCCCTGTTCAAAAAATATCCGGAACGATTCAATATCTATTGTTACAGCGCGGCGAGTTCCGACTATGTGCAATTGGAGCAGGGCGCTCAGAAGCTGGCCCTGGGGCAGGTTCACATTCAGTCCGACATCACCCTGGAATCGGCGGATATCTCTTTCGCCGTTCTCCACATGGGGGAGCACAATTTCATAGGCGGCGGCAAGCTTTACAAGGGAAACGAATCTCGCGACGAGATCCATCGCCAGATCCGCGAGAGGTTTCTTGAAGGGGATATGGCCGGAGTCGCCATGCTCATCGATCAGTATTACCAGACCCACGATTTTGGCCTGTGGCATCTTTTCCGGGATGAGCAGAGAAACGTCATGCAGCGCATCCTCGACCAGACCCTGCGGCAGATCGAACCCGATTTCCGCAAGGTTTACGATGACCACCTGTCGCTCATGCTGGCCATGCGCAACCTGGGCATCCCGCTGCCGGCCATCCTCCTCGCCACGGTGGAGTTCATTCTCAACCAGGACCTGGCAAAGGTACTTCAAGGAGAGGGATACGATGCGGAGGACCTGCGCAAAACCTTGGCCGAGTTCCGGCGCTGGCGGGAACAGATCGACACCGGTCGGCTGGCTTTTTTGGTGAGCCGAAAAATCGACGATCTCATGGTGCAGCTGGGGCAGAGCGAAGGGGAGGAAACGCCGGAATTGCTGGCTGAAATCGAGGGACTCTTCGATGTTCTGAATGGCCTGTCGGTGGATCTCGATTTGTGGAAGTCACAGAACATTTATTTCTATCTGGTGAACAACCATCTGCTCAGCGCCATGAAGAATCGCGCCGATCAGGGAGATGCTCAGGCCGCTGAATGGGTCGAGAGATTTCTGCGCATCGGCGATCGGCTGCGTCTCAAGGTTTCGTGATGCATATCCCCGGCGCCACCTACCGTCTTCAGTTCGCTGCCGATTTTCCCTTTTCCGCAGCCATGCCCGCGGTCTCCTATCTGGCCGCGCTGGGCATCTCCGACCTCTATGCCTCGCCTGTTTTTCAGGCCCGCCCGGGAAGTTGCCATGGCTACGACATCACCGATCCCAACCTGATCAATCCGGAACTCGGCGGCGAAAAAGGCTTCGCCGAGCTGCTCGGCGAGGTAAAGAACGCCGGTCTTTTCTGGCTTCAGGACATCGTTCCCAACCACCTGGCCTTTGACGGCGGCAACCGCCTGATCCGGGGAATAATGGAGCAGGGCCCGGACTCTCCCTACTGCCGCTATTTCGATATCGACTGGGACCATCCCTCCGCGATTCTGCAGGGCAAGCTGCTGGTTCCCTTCCTCGGCCGTTTCTACAGCGAGTGTCTGGAGAGCGGCGAAATCAAGCTGATTTTCGATCCTGACGGGTTTTCCATTCGCTATTACGATCTTTCGCTGCCGCTGCGGATCGATTCCTATCGTGAAATTTTCGAACACGGCCTTTCCCGTATGGAAAACCGCCTGGGAGAGGATCACCCCGAGGTCCTTGGTTGGCGGAAATTTCTCCGTTGCCTGCCTCCGCCTCCGTCGATGGAATTGGCGGTCGCCTTGACCAGAGAGCGCATCGACGGACTGAAAAAATTTCTATGGCAAACCTGTCGGACAAACTCTGTTGTCCGGGAGCATCTGGAGGAGCTTCTGGCCCTTTACAACGGAGTCCCCGGACGGCCCGAGAGCTTTGATCTCCTCGATCAGCTGCTGTGCCGGCAACATTTTCGGCTTTCCTACTGGAAATTCGCCAACGAGGAGATCAACTACCGCCGGTTTTTCACCATCAACGAACTCATTTCGGTCAAGGTCGAGGTTCCGGAGGTCTTCACCGAGGTTCACCGGCTGGTCAGCCGATTGCTGGAGAAAAAATTGATTTGCGGCGTGCGGGTGGATCACGTGGACGGGCTCTATGACCCCACCGGTTATCTGCAGCGCCTCCATTCCCAACACCGGGAGGCCTATATCGTGGTTGAGAAGATTCTCGCCCCGGAGGAGGATCTTCCCTCTTCCTGGCCGGTTCAGGGAACCACCGGCTACGATTTTCTCAACCAGGTCAACGGCCTCTTTCTCGACCCGGCCGGCGAAGGGGCCCTGGACCGTTTCTACGCCGAGATCACCGGAGGAAGGATACCCTACCGCTCGACCCTGCTGGAGAAGAAACGTCTCATCAGCGGCAGGCATCTGGCCGGGGATATCGACAATCTGGCGCGATACCTGATAAAGATTTCGGTCCATGACCGCTATGGTC
>JAAZDE010000001.1 GCA_012512925.1 Desulfuromonadaceae bacterium | reverse complement strand
TAGGTGAGCTGATCCGCGCCGCAGCGCACGGCGATTTGGCCGGGAACCCGTTCCGCCTGCTCCTCGAAAAGCCGGTGGAGGGTTTTATCCCGGGGATAATCCGCCGCCGTGGCGTTGCATTCCTCCACCACAAAACGCCGCTCAGCACCGTCGACCAGGGACAGCTCCGAGATCGGCGTATCCGGCCGGCGAACCGCTTCGGCAGCGAGGCGGGCGAAGTGCCTCACCATCCGTTCCGCCGTCTGCCGATCGAAGAGGTCGCTGCTGAATTCGAGGTGGCCGTCAAGGCGGCCGCCGTAAAGGCCGAGGCTCAGGGTCAGGTCAAACTTGGCGCTGTCGAATTCGGGAAAGAGGGGCACCGTTTCCAGGCCGGGAAGACGGACGGTGTCGAAGGATTCCTCGCCGAGAACGAACATGGCCTGGAAAACCGGTGTATGGCCGGTGCTTCGGGTCGGCGCCAGTTCCTCCACCAGTTTTTCGAAAGGGAGGTCCTGGTGGGCATCGGCTTCGAGGAGGGTGTCCCTGGTCTTGGCGAGGAGATCGGCGAAGGTCGGATTTCCCGACAGGTCATGGCGCAACGGCAGGGTGTTGACGAAAAGCCCGGTGATTCTTTCGATCTCGGGACGGACCCGGCCCGAAACCGGGGTGCCGACGACGATATCCTCCATGCCGCTGTATTTGGCCAGAAAAACCGCCCACAGGGTCTCCAGGGCCATGAACAGGGTGACTCCCCGCGAGCGTGCCAGGCCGGACAGCGCCTCCGCAAGGGGGACGCCGAGGGTTGCCGGGACGTGGCCGCCATGGCTGCTGAGGATCTCGGGACGAGGCCGGTCGGTGGGGAGGGAAAGCAGGGCCGGGATTCCGGCCAGTTTTTCCTTCCAATAGCGGCTGTGGCGGTCGAGTCGTACCCCGTCGAGCCATTGCCGCTGCCAGATGGCATAGTCGAGGTAGGTGGCCGGCGGTTCCGGCAGAAGGGGATTTTCCCCGCTGCGGAACGCCTCGTAGCAAGAAGCGAGCTCCTCGAAAAGGATGCCGAAGCTCCAGCCGTCGAAGACGATATGATGGATATTGATCGACAGGACGTGATCCCCGGTCCCGATCCGGAAAAGCCGGAAACGGTAGAGCGGCCCGCGGGTGAGATCGAAGGGGCGGCTCGATTCCTCGGCCAGTTTTTCCCTGAGTTCACTTTCCACCGCTGTTTCCAAGGGGAGGACGAAGGGGACCGGATCGAGGACCCGCTGGGTGATGGCGCCGCTGGAACTTTCCCGGAACACGGTGCGCAGGGTGTCGTGGCGGGCGAGCAGAAATCCCAGGGATTTTTCCAGGGCGCCGAGGTCGAGGTCGCCGCCGATGCGGAGGGCGGCGGGGATGTTGTAGCCGCCGCTTTCTCCCTCGAAACGGTCGAGAAACCAGAAGCGGGTCTGGGCGAAGGACAGGGGGGCTTCTTTGAGGCCGCTTTTTTTCAGAGGGAGAAAATCCGTGTTGGCGGAAGCGGCGATTTTTTCCAGTAAAGAAGCGGGGGTGGGATTCTCGAACAGAGCCTTGAGCGGCATCTCGACGGCGAAGGTCTGGGCGATGGTGTTGATGAGGCGGATCGCCAGCAGGCTGTGGCCGCCGCGTTGGAAGAAATCGTCATGGATGCCGATCCGCTCGACATCCAGCACCTTGGCGAAGAGGAAGCAGAGTTGTTCTTCTTCGGCGTTGCGCGGGGCCTCATAGACGGTCATCGGGGCCGGTTCCGGGTCGGGCAGCGCCTTGCGGTCGATCTTGCCGCTGGCGGTCAGGGGAAAGGCGTCGATCTTCATGAACGCCGACGGCATCATGTAGTCGGGAAGCCTTTGGGCCAGATGGAGGCGCAATTCACAGGGCTCGGCCGCGCCGGCAATCCAGGCGCCGAGGCGTTTTTCCCTCTCCTTCCCATAAGGGTGGACCACCGCTTCGGTCACGGCGGGATGTTGTTTCAGGACGCTTTCGATCTCTCCCGTCTCGATACGGTAGCCGCGGATTTTGACCTGCTGGTCGATCCGTCCGAGAAACTCGATGGTCCCGTCCGGCAGCCAGCGGGCCAGGTCGCCGGTTTTGTAGAGCCTTCCCGCGCTGAAGGGATCGGGGATAAAGTTCGCCGCGGTCAGCTCCGGATTGCCGATATAGCCGCGGGCCACCTGCACCCCGGCGATGCACAGCTCGCCCGGAATGCCGACCGGCTGCCGCGATCCCCGGCCGTCGAGGATATGAATCCGCGTGTTGTCCACGGGGCGGCCGATAGGGATCGCCATGGGAGCCGGGTCGGGGCAGGTGTGCCAGGCGGCGTCGATGGTCGCTTCGGTCGGGCCGTAGAGATTGTGGACCGAGGCCGAAAATCCCGGCAGGGCGCGCACCTCCCCGATCAGCTTCCCGGTGAGGGGCTCGCCGCCGCAGAAGAGATGGCGCAGCCTGGAAAAAGCCGAATCATCTTTTGCCGATACGCTCTGCGCCACGGCCTGGAGCAGCGACGGCACGAACTGGATGATGGTGACCCCCCACCGCTTCATGGCGCCGAGAATTTTCCGCGGCTCCTTTTCCCCGTCGGGTTCCAGTAGAGCCAGCCTGGCTCCGGAAACCATCCACCAGAAGAGCTCCCAAACCGAGGCGTCGAAGGAGAGAGGGGTCTTTTGCAGGACGACATCCCTCTCCCCGCAGGGGAAGCGGTTCTGGAGCCAGTGGATCTGGTTGATCAGGCTGCGGTGCTCGATGGCCACTCCCTTCGGCCTTCCCGTGGACCCGGAGGTGAAGAGAACGTAAGCGAGGTGGGCGTAATCGAGGGCGACCTCCGGATTGCCGTCGGCCTGGCGGGACAGGGCGGGGTCGTCGATAAACAGAATTTTTCCGGAGAAGGGGATGGCTTCGTCGGAGGCGGTGACCAGGAAACGCAGATCGGCGTCCGCGATCATTCCCTGAATCCGTTCGGGCGGATGGCCGGGGTCAATTGGCAGATAGGCTCCGCCGGCCTTGTGGATGCCTAGGAGGGCGGTCATGAGGCCGGTGCCGCGGGGGAGGGCGAGGCCGACGGGGGTATCGGGCCGGACGCCCATGTCGATCAGGGCGTGGGCGATGCGATTGGCACGCTCGTTCAACTCCCGCCGGGTCAGTTCTCCGGCGGGGTCGCAGACAGCCGGGGCGTCGGGACGCGCCGCCGCCTTCGCCTCGAAAATCCGGTGCAGGAATCTGTCGTCCCGGAGCGGCACCGTGGTGTCGTTCCATTGCTCCAGGTGAATCTTCTCCCCTTCGTCGAGGAGGGAAAAGGCGGCGACGGGCTGCTCGGGTTCATCGATCAGGGCATCAAGGAGACCGGTGAAGTGGTGGGCCATACGCTCGGCGAACCACCTGGAATATCTGCCGCCGTCGTAGGCGAGGCGGCAGTGGACGGCATCGGGCCTGTCCTCGTATTCCAGCAGCAGCTCGGTGGCCATGCCGACGCCGGGAGGCTCCAGATGGCGGACATCGAGGCCCTCGAGTTCGAACGGATAGGTGGTGCGCAGCGCCGTTTCCGCAATACCCACATTCATCATCGAATCGCCGCCCGGCAATTTTCGGGCGCGCCGGTGGGCAACGATATCGGCCAGCATGCACTGCTGGTGTTTCTTGCAGCGCCGCCGGTCGGCGGTGATTCGTTCCAGGAGGCCGGCGAAGGTCGTGCCGCCGCCAAATTCGGCGATCAGCGGCAGGTTGTTGATGAAAGGGCCGAACAGGTTGGGAAAATTCGGCGGCCGCAGGTTGACGGGATAGTTGACGGCGATCGTGGGCTGATTGCTGTAGCGGAAGAGAAGGGTCATCCAGGCCGCGGCGACAGCCCAGAAGAAAGTGCTTTTGCGGTGCCTGGAAAAACGCCGGATCTTGTCTCTCAACTCGCCGGGGATCTCGAAATAAACCCCGCCGAAGCTGTTTTCTCCCTTGAAAACCGGCATGTCGACAGTCAGGGGTGTGTCGCCCAGGTACTCTTCCCAGAAACGGAGATCGGTCTGGATGTCCCTGGATTTGAGGAATTCCCGTTCACTCTGGAGATAATCGGCGTAAGAGTCTGTTGCTATGGCCGGCGGTTCTTTGCCGGCGGCCAGGGCGTTGTAGGCGGCGGCCCACTGGGGCATCAGCGGTTCCAGGGTGATGCCGTCGGTAAGGATGTGATGGACGACGAGGAGGAAGATGAAATGGTCCTCCCCCAGTTGGATCAGGGCCAGCCTATGGGGGGGCGGCATGCGCAGGTCAAAAGGCTTTCTGATGAAATCGTCCATGAAGGTTTCGGCCCTCTGCCGGTCGGCGAAAGCGAGCTTTTCGATCACCGGTTGGCAGTCGTCGTCGATGCCCAGGTAGAGGTTCCCCTGGTTTTCCCGATAACAGGCGCGCATCGATTCGTGGGCGGCCATCACATGGCGAAGGGACCTCTCCACCAGGTCGGCGTCCAGCGCCCCGCGAATTTCATAGATGATGGGGAAATTGTTATACGGCTTCCCGGCGAGAAGTTTCTCCTCAAGAACGAATTTTTCCTGGAAGCGGGAGGCGGGTTGGATTTTCATCATTTCCTACGGTCGCAAACCGGTTGGTCCCTTGCGGTCAGAATGCGGAGACAATTATCGACGCAAATCCGGTCATTTTAGAATATCGGCATCCCATAGATCAATATTTCGGTTGTTAAAAGGAAATTAAGAGATGCCGGGAAGAGTCAGCCCCGTTGCCGGCATCCCGCCGGAAGATCGCTGTCAGACCGTCGGCAGCATCGGCAGTTGGATCTTGACGATCAGACCTCCCTCGGGATGGTTGGCGGCCTTGACGCTCCCGCCGTGGAGGCGGACGGCCCGTTCGGTAATGGCGAGTCCGATGCCGGTGCCGCCGCTCTGACGGTCCCGGGCGGCGGCTACCCGGTAAAAGGGCTGAAAGATTTTTTCCAGCTCCGACTCGGGAACTCACGGTCCCTGGTCGCGGACGCTTATAACGGCCCAGGGATGGTTCCCGTCGTGGATGCCCTGGAGGCCGACCTCAACCGTCGTCTCGGCCTGGGTATAGTGGACGGCATTGCGAATGATGTTTTCGATGGCCCGGCCCAGCAGTTCCGGGTTTCCCTGGACCTGCGCCGTTTCCGAAACATGGAGGGCGACGCGGCAATTGCGCCCGCGGGCTTCGTAATCGGCATCGGCGGTGATTTCGTGGAGCAGGTGGTCCAGATCGACCACTCCCTGCTCCAAGGCCTCAGCCGAACCGTCAATGGCATTGAGGGAGAGGATCTCCCCGATCATCTCGTTGAGGCGCTCGGCTTCGCGGCGGATCCGGTGGAGGGATGTCTCCGCCTCGGGGCCGGTTTTTTGCTGGAGCAGCTCCAGGGCGACGTTGAGTCGCGCCAGGGGCGAACGCAGTTCATGGCTGACGTCGCGGAGCAGCCGTTTCTGGGAGGTCATCAACCCTTCGATCTGCTCCGCCATCTGGTCGAATTCCCGGGCCAGGCCGCCAATCTCGTCACTCCGGTTGCCGAGTTTGGGGCGCACCCTGGTAGCCAGATTCCCCTGGGCGAATGACTGGGTGGCGTTGCGCAGTTTGCGGATGCCGGAGGTCAGATGCCAGGCCAGCCAGGAACAGATGATGCCGCCGATGATGAAGGTGATCAGCATGCGCATGCCGAAATCGGTGGGGAGGCGGTAAAAGGGTTCCACCGGCTGGGGTGGGGCGCCGGGAACCTCGCCGACGATGATGTAGAGCAATCCCTGGGAGTTGAACATCGGTTGGGCGACCAGAAAGGTGTCGCGGTAAACGCCGAATTCGACCTTGCCGCTGCGCAGGGAGCGCTCCGCCATAATCTGAACCTGGGGGGAGGGATCCTGTCCGGCCAGCGAATGAAGGCCGTTGGCGAACAGATAGGTATGGATGCCGGTGGTGCTCTCCATCCTGTCGGTGTAGTTGTTGAGGGCCTTGAGCCCTTTCCGTTCGAAAAGCTCGATGGCCGCCTCCCCGTACATGGCTATGGTCTGACCCGTCAGGTGGCGGCGATGGACGATGAGGTTCTGGCGGGATTCGGCAATGGTGGAGGACTCGGTGACCGTGGTCAGAATGTAGAAGGTGATCCCGGAGAGGATGGTGGCCAGCCAGAACCAGAAGAAGATCTTGACGAAGATGCTGGAGAGTATCTTGCGCAGGAAGCGGAAGATATTGAATTCCTTGAGCGTCACTGGGACCCCTTGGCGTGGGGGAAGGTGAATTGGTAGCCGATGCCGCGGATCGTCTTGATCTGCTCCTCGCCGCGCTGCTCGGGGTCGATTTTGCGCCGCAGGCTGCTGATGTGGACGTCGATGCTGCGGTCGTAGGGGGAGAGCGGCCGGCCGAGAACCTCGCGGGCCAGGGTTTCACGGGTCACCACCTGGCCGGCATGGCGCAGCAGAATCTCCAGAAAGGCAAATTCCACCGCGGTCAGGATCACTTCCACGCCGGAATGGTGGACGGTGCGGGCGCCGGGATCGAGTTCGATACGGCCGACTCTGAGCAGGGGACTTTCCTCCTCCCCGGCGGTTGGCTTCAGGGCGGTGGTGCGCCGCTGAATGGCGCGGATGCGGGCGACCAGTTCGCGGGGATTGAAGGGCTTCGGCATGTAATCGTCGGCTCCCATTTCCAGGCCGACGATGCGGTCCACCTCGTCGCCCCGCGCCGTCAGCATAATCACCGGCACCCGGGAATGCTGGCGGATCTCCCGCAGCACCTCGAAGCCGCTCTTGCCCGGCAGCATGACATCGAGGACAATCAGAGCAAACCCATTGGCAAGGGATTGCTTGAATCCGTCGTCGGCGTTATGGACCGAGGTTACCTCGAAACCCTCCTGGCCGAGATATTCAGTCAGCAGTTCGCACAGCTCAACATCGTCGTCCACGATCAGGATCCGGCTCATCGGTATCTCCTTGTTTCGAGATCAGACTTTACCTGATTCCCCCATGTGTTAACAACCCTTTTGAAGGCCCTGACGATCATCCCGCGATAGACCCTTCCGCCAAAAGGACGGAGAAGAGAGTGTCATCCCGCCATTTTGCCGATCGCCCTCTTGCCATGGTCCCCGATAACCCGTTACAATTTTCATCAGTGATCAGAAAGGTTTTTAACGCCCGAGCCGGGCAGCCTGTCAAAAAAGAACAGGAGAATTTGTCAGTGGAGGACAATCGCCATATTCTGGTGCTTGTGACCGGCGCCACCGGTTATGTCGGTGGACGGCTGGTGCCGCGCCTTCTGGCCAAGGGATACCGCGTCCGCTGCCTGGTCCGCGATCCCTCCCGCCTGGAAGGACACCCCTGGAAGGCCTCCGTCGAGGTGACGGCCGGCGATGTCCTTCAGTCGGAAAGTCTGCCAGCGGCGATGAAAGGGGTGCAGGTAGCCTATTACCTGGTGCACAGCCTCATCGGGGGGGCTGATTTTCACCAGCGGGATCTGACCGGTGCCCTCAATTTCTCTTTTGCGGCTCGCGGCGCCGGTGTCGAACGGATCATCTTTCTCGGCGGCCTGGCCGATGCTTCCTCCTCCCTGTCGGAGCATCTCCGTTCGCGCCAGCAGACCGGATTTGCCCTGCGCAGCGCCGGCGTTCCGGTCACCGAATTCCGGGCGGGAGTCATTGTCGGCTCGGGGAGCGTCTCCTTTGAGATCGTCCGCTATCTGACGGAGCGCATTCCCATCCTGGTCTGCCCCCGCTGGGTCTACACCCGTACCCAGCCGATCGGCATTCGCGAAGTGCTCGAATATCTGGTAGCGGCCATCGGGGAACCCCAAAGCAGCGGCCGCATCATCGAAATCGGCGGTGCCGACATCGTCACCTACGGCGAAATGATGATGATCTACGCCAAGGTCCGCGGCTTGAAGCGGCTGATGCTCCCGGTCCCTTTTCTGACCCCGCGTCTGTCGTCCCATTGGGTCAGCCTCATCACTCCCGTGCCCGCCGCCATTGCCCGTCCTCTGATCGATGGTCTGCGGAATGAGAGCGTCGTCCGGGATCCCATCGCACACCGCCTTTTCCCCCACATCCAGCCGGTGGGCTACCGCACCGCGGTGGAACGGGCCCTGGTCCGCCTTCGGGCCAGCCGTATCGAGACGACCTGGAGGGATGCCCTGAGCACCAGCCAGAGCGATGTGTCGCCGGTCATCCTGACCACCCAGGAGGGGATGATCGTGGAACACCGCTACCGGGCGGTGCCGGCTTCGGCCGGAGACATCTTCAGGGTGTTTACCGGACTGGGGGGAAAGCGCGGCTGGTTTTACATGAACTGGGCCTGGAAACTGCGCGGCTTCGCCGACCGGGTCATCGGGGGGGTGGGGCTGCGCCGCGGACGCCGGGACCCGAACGAACTTCGTCCCGGGGACGCTCTCGATTTCTGGCGGGTGGAGGCCATCGAGCCGGATCATCTGATGCGTCTGCGGGCGGAGATGAAACTGCCGGGAAAAGCCTGGCTGGAATTCCGGGTGACGCCGCGCATGGAAGATTGTTCGATGTTGACTCAGACGGTATTTTTTGCCCCCAAGGGACTTTTCGGGTGGCTGTACTGGTACTCCCTCTATCCCTTCCACCGGCTGATTTTCAACGGTCTGGTCCGGGAGATCGCCCGGCGGGCGGTACTTCCCGACGAACTGTGACCAAAGTGGCGGCAGGGAGGGCCAAAAAGGCCCTTTGAAATAGGCTTGAGTGGTTGTGTTCCGCCGCCGGAAGAGGCTGTCGTCCCTGATTTTCTCCAAAAAAAATCCCCGCCTGGAGGCGGGGATTTTCTGTCGCCGTTTTTGTCGATGGATCAGCGGATGCTGTAGAAGACCTGGCGGCCGTTGAAGATGACGGTATCCCCCAGCATATCCTCGATGCGCAGCAGCTGGTTGTATTTGCAGACGCGGTCGGTGCGGCACAGGGAGCCGGTCTTGATCTGGCCGGTATTGGCGGCCACCGCCAGGTCGGCGATGAAGGTGTCCTCGGTTTCACCGCTGCGGTGGGAAATGACGGCGGTGTAGCCGGCGCGCTTGGCCATCTCGATGGCCTCCAGGGTTTCGGTCAGGGTGCCGATCTGGTTGACCTTGATCAGGATCGAATTGGCGATTCCCTTGTCGATTCCTTCCCGGATGATCCTGGTGTTGGTGACGAAGATATCGTCGCCGACGATCTGGACCTTTTTGCCGAGCCGGTCGGTGAGCAGTTTCCAGCCATCCCAGTCGTTTTCCGCCATGCCGTCCTCGATGGAGATGATGGGATAGCGTTTGACCAGGTCATCATAATAGTCGACCAGATTGGCGGAACTCTTTTCCGGTTTGGCCTCGGCGGTCAGGTAGTACTTGCCGTCCCTGTAAAATTCGGAGGCGGCGGCATCGATGGCCAGAAGCACATCCTGCCCCGGTTCGTAGCCGGATTGACGGATCGCTTCCATGATCACTTCCAGGGCCTCTTCGTTGGAGCGGAGGTTGGGGGCGAATCCCCCTTCGTCGCCAACCGAGGTGTTGTAGCCTTTTTTCTTGAGGACCTTTTTCAGCGTGTGGAAGATCTCCGCCCCCATGCGCAGCGCCTCGCTGAAAAATTCGGCCCCGACCGGCATGATCATGAATTCCTGGATGTCGACGTTGTTGTCGGCATGGGAGCCGCCGTTGAGGATGTTCATCATCGGCACCGGCAACTCGCGGGCGTTGACCCCGCCCAGATACTGGAACAGGGGAAGTTTGGCCTCTTCGGCGGCGGCCTTGGCGCATGCCAGCGAAACTCCGAGGAGGGCGTTGGCGCCGAGGTTCGATTTGGTCTCGGTGCCGTCCAGTTCGATCAGTTTCCGGTCGATGCCGGCCTGGTCGGAGATCTCCCAGCCGACCAGGCTTTCGGCAATGACGCTGTTGACGTTCTGCACCGCTTTGAGCACTCCCTTGCCGAGGTAGCGGTTTTCGTCCCCGTCGCGCAGTTCCAGGGCTTCCCGTTCCCCGGTGGAAGCGCCGCTGGGGACGGCCGCTCGCCCCATGTCGCCGCTTTCCAGATGGACTTCAACTTCGACGGTGGGATTGCCGCGGGAATCGAGAATCTCCCGGGCATAGATGTCAGTGATTTCACTCATGAGACCCTCCTGTTGAACAAAAAAGCGAAACGGATTTAAAAACCAATTAAATTGCACCAACTATAGCACAAAGTCAGCGGCTGTGAACCGCAAAGATAGCGGTGGAGAAGTCCCTCCTCTGAGCTTCCGGCAAAGCAGGAGAAAGCATATTGCTTTTGCGCTGAAGGAGTGGTAAACGTAACGTTTACGTGTAAAAAAATATGCAAATAAATCCAAAAGATATCCCCATGATACGGGAGAGTTTCGGCGTCGACAATGCCGAAACGGCGGGCCTCCTCTTTGGTCACCAGAACAGGCATCTGCGCCAGGTCGAAAGGTCCCTGGGGGTTCGCATCGGTTGTCGTGGCGCGGTCTTGACCATCGAAGGGGAGCCTGCAGGGGTCTCCCTGGCCAAGCGGCTTTTCGAGGAACTGGCGATGCTGCTGCGGGAAGGTTACAAGCCCTATCCCACCGACTTCGACTATGCCCTGCGCATCCTCAGAGCCGATCCCGCTTCCTCCCTGAAGGACATATTCCTCGACCGGGTGCTGATATCCACCCGCAACAAGGTCATCTCTCCCAAAAGTCTCGCCCAGAAGGCCTACATCGATGCCATCCGCTGTCGCGATGTCGTTTTCGGAATCGGGCCGGCGGGCACTGGCAAGACCTACCTGGCATGGCCATGGCCATCTCTTTTCTCCTCAAGAAGGAGGTCAGCCGCATCGTTCTGGTCCGGCCGGCGGTGGAGGCGGGGGAGAAGCTGGGTTTTCTGCCCGGTGACCTGGCCGAAAAGGTCAATCCATACCTGCGCCCTCTTTATGACGCCCTGTTTGACATGATGGATTTCCACAAAGGACAGGACCTGATCGAAAAGGGGATCGTGGAGGTCGCCCCACTGGCCTTCATGCGGGGCAGAACCCTGAACGACGCTTTTGTTATCCTCGACGAGGCCCAAAACACCACCCGCGAGCAGATGATGATGTTTTTGACCCGGCTGGGGTTCGGCAGCAGGGCCGTGGTCACCGGAGATCTGACCCAGATCGATCTTCCCGAGGCACGACTGTCGGGTCTGCGCGAGGCCAAGGAAGTGCTGGCGGGTGTGGAAGGGATTTCCTTCATCTTTTTCTCCGATCTCGATGTGGTTCGCCACCCGATCGTCCAGAGCATCATCCAGGCCTATGAACGCTGCCCGCGACAGGCGGTTGGGAACGGCGGTTTCGGAGGGGGTGGGAAGCCATGACAGGGAACGGCAGAAGATCCCCTGGCGCCATTTCCCGCTGGCTATCTTTCTGGCAGCGCCTGCCCGCTTTGCTGAGCGAGGCCCAGCAGCGCAACCTGCTGATCATCCTGCTGGCCCTGGGGATGACCGGCATCATTCTGTTCCGCTCCGGCGGCATGCCCACCGATTACTATCCCGGCGACATCGCCACCATGGATCTCAAGGCTCCCCGGGACCTTCTGATTCCGGACCTGCGCCTGACCGAAAAGAAGCGTCTCGAGGCGGAGCGGGGGGTGTTGCCGCTGTACGATTACGATCCCAGAAGCGGCCAGAGTATCGCCGTTCGGCTGCGCGCCGCCCTGACCCTGTTGAACTCCGAAGAGGCGGCTTCGGTTGGCGACGAAATTCTTCTGGGAAAGGTTTCCGAGATCCTCGGTACTTCACTGACGGAAAATGAGCTGTTGGAGTTGCGACGGAACCTTTCCCGGGATTTCAATGCGGATGTCCTGCTGCCCTTCATCCAGATCCAGCTGAAGCCGAAGATTGTCGGCAACCTTCAGCTGTTCCGCGGAGAATCGGGTCAGGGGATTGTGGTTCGCAATCTGATCAGCCATGAGGAAACGGTGATCCTGGAGCGCCCGGAGGTGATCGACCTGAATGAGGCGCTGCAGCGTCTGGGCAAGGGGTTGAAGGAACGCGAGGGGGTTTCGTCAGAGCTGGCCGAAGCTTTGATTCCGGTCCTGTCCCGGATGCTGACGCCGAACCTGACCTTCAACAAGAACGAAACCGAAGCCCGCAAGCGTCAGGAGCGGGAGGATGTCAAGCCGGTCCTCTACCAGATCAAGAAAGGGGAGATGCTGGTCCGGGAAGGCGAGCGGATCAATGAGGAGCAGATCGAAAAAATCGCTGCATTTCGGTTGGTTACTGATGACTACAGCATGTTTTACATCAGCGTCGGGCTGTTCCTGTGCATCTACGTGCTGTTTCGGGTCTGCCATCTGTACGGGTTGCGCAACGTCCGCAAGTATGCCCCGAAAAACAAGGATCTGCTTTTTCTGATCGTGGTTTTCGGTTGTTTCTTTCCTCTGACCAAACTTGCCATCTTCATCAGCGGCGCGCTGGAAAGCGCCTTCCCCCACATCGATTCCATCGGCTATTACTATCTCTTTCCTTTCGCCGCCGGCGCCATTCTGGTCAGGATCGTTCTCAATTCGGAAATCGCCCTGATTTTTTCGGTGATCTGCGCCCTTTTGTTCGGCGCCCTCTTCGGCAACAGTCTGTTCATCACCTTCTACGCCCTGGTGGGGAGCCTCACCGGCGCCCACTATGTCCGTCAGTGCGAACAGCGTTCCTATCTCTACCTGGCCGGTTTGCGCCTGTCCCTGGTCAATATCGCCATGGTGCTCGGGCTTTACCTGATGACCAATAAGGATTTCACCCTTCAACTTCCTTATCAGATCGGTTTCGCGGCGGCCGGCGGCATTCTCTGCGCCCTTATCGTCACCGGGACCATTCCTCTGGCCGAGGCGCTGTTCGGTTACTCCACCAACGTCAAGCTGCTGGAACTGGCCAACATGAACAATCCTTTGCTGCGGGAGTTGATGGTGCAGGCGCCGGGGACCTATCACCACTCCGTCATCGTCGGCAATCTGGCCGAGGCGGCGGCCGAGGCGATCCACGCCAACCCCCTGATTGCCCGCGTCGGCGCCTACTATCACGACATCGGCAAGATCCGCAAGCCGCTTTACTTCATCGAGAACGCCGGCTGCCAGGAAAACCGCCACGACAAACTTTCCCCCTCGATGAGCGCCCTGATTCTCGTCGCCCATGTCAAGGACGGGGTCGAAATGGCCCGCGCCGCCCGGCTCGGCGAACCGATCGAGGAGATTATCCGCCAGCACCACGGCACCAGCCTGATCAAGTTCTTTTTTGAAAAGGCCAAAAAGAAGGAAGAGGAGGGGGAGTACCAGGTCGACGAACGGGATTATCGCTATCCCGGCCCCCGCCCCCAGTCACGGGAGGCCGCTCTGATTATGCTGGCCGACGCCGTGGAGGCGGCCAGCCGCACTCTCGTCGATCCGACCCCGGCCCGGATCAAGGGAATGGTCCAGAAATTGATCAGCAACATATTTATTGACGGCCAATTGGACAACTGCGAACTGACCCTCAAGGATCTCCATCTGATCGCCCGAAGTTTCAACCTGATTCTGGCCGGCATGTTCCATCAGCGTATCGACTATCCCGAACCGGTCTTCAAGGAAAAGGAGGGGGGAAAGGGGAAGAATGGCGACAATCCGAATCGAGAACCGGCAAAAAGGGCAAAGGATAAGCCTGCCGAAGATGAGAAGGACGGCCAGCAGGATATTAAGCGCCTTGGCATGTCCTGACGCCGAGCTTTCGGTGCTGATCGTCTCCGATGAGGAGATCCGGGAACTCAACCGGGATTTTCTCGGCCGCGACCGCCCGACCAACGTAATCTCCTTTCCCATGCAGGAGGGGGAGGAGAGCGGTCTCCATGCCGATCTCCTGGGCGATGTGGTGATCTCCGCCGATACCGCGGCCCGCGATGCCGCAGAAGCGGGGACCGATTTTGAAAAGGAGCTCTATTTCCTGCTGCTGCACGGCATCCTTCATCTGGTCGGCTTCAACCATGAAGGGACTTCCGCCGAGGAGGTCCGCCGCATGGAAGCCAAGGAGGATGAGATTTTTGCTCTCATCGCCGCGGAGAGCTGAACACCGCCGGCGGGAATTGATCGGCCATGCGTCCTTCCAATTGGCTTGAAAGTCTCAATTGCGCCATCGACGGGATTCTCTGGGTGGTTCGTACCCAGCGCAACATGCGTTACCATTTCCTGGTCGCCGTCCTTATGCTGCTGGCTGCCATTCTGCTGAGGGTTTCCGCTCCTGAGCTGATATTCATGGTCTTTGCCATCATCCTCGTTTTCTTCGCCGAGATGATCAACACCGCTTTTGAAGTACTGGTCGATCTGGTTTCCCCCGACTATCATCCTCTGGCCAGGCGGGCCAAGGACGTGGCGGCGGGCGCCGTGATGGTCGCCGCCGTCGGCGCGGTGCTGATCGGCTATCTGGCGCTTTCCCGCCATCTGCTCATGAACCTGGAAGGAAACCAGGTTCAAAATGTCCGGCCGCCGGGCGAATTCGCCTTTTTCTCCGTTCTGGTGGTCACTTTTCTGGTGGTTCTCTGCAAGGGATTTCTGCGCTGCGGACTATCCTTGCAGGGCGGCATGCCGAGCGGCCATGCGGCGGTGGCTTTTTCCATCGCCACCTCTGTCGCTCTTCTGCACCGGGGGCTGATTGTCTCCGGGCTGAGTCTGTTTCTGGCCTTTCTTATCGGCCAGAGCCGGGTTCAGCTGAAGGTTCATTCGTTCTGGGAAGTTCTGGTTGGGGCGATCCTGGGATCCGGAACCACATTGTTCCTTTATGTCATTTATCCCTGAGGACCGGTTATCGGCCGGCAACAAGGTTTTTTTCAAGAAGGGAGGAACTATTTTGGAAGGCGATGACCATGTGCCGAACCCCTTGGCATCCTGGTGGAGAGCGATTTTTGGCCGGCGGCGGATTTCTTCCGAGCGGGAACTGCAGGAGATGATCGAGGAGTCCGAGGCCGGTGGATTCATCAACGAGGAAGAGGGGGAGATGTTGCACTCCATCTTCGAACTCGGCGAAACCATCGTCCGGGAAGTCATGGTCCCCCGCACCGCCATGACCTGCTGCAGTCTGGACGCCGAGTTTTCCGAAATGTTGAGGATCATCCAATGCTCGGGACATTCGCGGATTCCGGTTTTCAGCGGCAGTGTGGACGAAATCGTCGGCGTGGTCCATTCCCAGGACCTGCTCCGCTTCTGGGGACGGGAGCCCGGGTCAGGCTGGTTGCAGGAAATCATGAAGAAGCCGCTCTTTGTCCCCGAAACCATGTCCCTGGAACAGTTGTTGCGGGAATTCCGCCGCCAGAGAGCGCGGTTCGCCATTGTCATTGATGAATATGGCGGCACCTCGGGACTGGTCACTTTTTCCGATCTGGTGGAGGAAATCGTCGGCGATGTCGGCGACGAGGATGAAGAGGAGGACAGGCTGCTGCTCGAGGAGGGAGAGGGATTCATTCTGGTCGACGGCCGCTTCCCCATCGATGACCTTGAAGAGTTTTACGACATCACCATTGCCAAGGAAAAATTCGATACCGTCAGCGGCTGGCTTTTCCACCTTTTGGGGCATGTTCCGACCCCTGGAGAAGAGGCCCGATTCGGAAGCTTGCGCATGACCGTTGTCGAGGCCGATTCCCGCCGTATCGGAAAAGTGAAAATAGAGTTGTCTGAGGACGGTCAAGAGCCTTTGGCAGAGGTTGAGCCGCGGCCATGATTTTTCCCCTGAGTGATCGGGCGTTGGCTCTTTCCTTTTTGTCAGGTCTGGTTCTGGCGCTGGCCTACCCCCGCGCCGATCTGTCCTTTGTCGCCTGGTTTGCCCTGGTTCCCCTCTTCCTGGTCATGGAGAAGAGACCCTTTGCCTCCGGTTTTGCCGCCGGGACGGCGTTTTTCGCCATCATTCTTTATTGGCTCAACATCGTCATGACCACCTACGGCGGAATGAGCCCCTTCTTCGCTATTGTCGCCTACCTGTTGCTGGTTTTTTACCTTGCTCTCTATTTCGCCGTCTCGACCTGGCTTTCCTGCCGTCTCCGCAAACTCCTCGGCCTCTCCCCTTGGATCTCGCTGCCGGTTGTCTGGGTGGCCGCGGAGTATCTCCGCGCCCATCTGCTGTCGGGGTTTCCCTGGGCCAGCCTCGGCTACTCCCAGCAGCGCTATCTCTCCATGATCCAGTCGGCCGATCTCTTCGGGGTTTACGGGATCGGTTTTCTCCTGGTCTTTTTCAATGCCTCCGTTGCCGAAGGGTGGCGGGCACTGCGGGACAAAAAAGCCTCCCTGGCCCGGTGGGCCCCCCTGGCGGCGGCTCTGCTTCTGCTGGCGGGCAACGCCGGCTATGGTTGGCGGCAACTGCGGGGGGCCGTGGATGAACGACCCCGAAGCCTTTCCATTGCCTTGATCCAGGGTAATGTGGATCAGGCGGTCAAGTGGGACCCGGACTTCAAGCAAGCCACGGTTGATCGTTACCGACGGCTCTCCATGGATGCGGCGCAGGCTGGAAAGACCGATCTGATCATCTGGCCGGAAAGCGCCACCCCTTTTTATTTCGATTTAGGGGAGCCGCTGCTGGCCAGGGTCAGGGAAATTCCCCCTGCCACCGGCGCCCGGCTTCTCTTCGGGGCGCCCGCCTACGAGGTGGCGAACGGTT
Organism: Desulfuromonadaceae bacterium; assembly: GCA_012512925.1. Classification (GTDB taxonomy): domain Bacteria; phylum Desulfobacterota; class Desulfuromonadia; order Desulfuromonadales; family JAAYDE01; genus JAAYDE01. The sequence goes on along the minus strand of JAAZDE010000001.1, from coordinate 16,640 downwards.
CCGTCCGCTATCTCAACAGCGCCTTTCTTCTCTCCCGCCGGGGAGAGGTGTCGGGACGCAGCGACAAGATTCATCTGGTTCCTTTCGGCGAGTACAACCCGCTGGCGAAAGTATTCCCTTTTCTCGACAAACTGGTGCATGGGGTGGGGGATTTCTCCCCCGGAAGCCTCAATCCGCTTTCCCTGGATGAGGCCAAAGCCGGGGTGCTGATCTGCTTTGAGGCCATTTTCCCCGAAATCGCCCGGAATTACGTGCGTCTCGGATGCGGTCTGTTGATCAATGTCACCAACGATGCCTGGTTCGGGCGATCGTCGGCTCCCTACCAGCACCTCGCCATGACCCGCTTTCGCGCCGTGGAAAACCGGGTCTGGATCGCCCGCGCCGCCAATACCGGCATTTCCGCCTTCATCGCTCCTTCGGGTCGCGTCACCGCCACGACCGGCATCTTCGAGGCCGCCACCCTGAGGGGGGAGACGGGGCTCGGCGCCCGGGCAACCTTCTATAACCGCTGGGGAGATTTTCTGCCGCTGCTGTTTGGCGTTATCGTCCTTGTGGTCTGGTGCGGGGCGGAATGGCGTCATTACAGGCAAAAAAGCCGGACCCGATAGAAATTCAGGGTCCGGCTGATGCAGCCTGGCTTAAAAGGTTGGTGAAGATGGTTTTTGTTATTCCGCCGCTTCTTCCCCGCCCTTCTTCTTTTTCTCTTTTTCCTTTTCCTTTACGCTTTGTTCATAGGTTGCTATCTCCTGTTCTTTTCCGGCTTCCAGGGAGAATTCCTCATGAAACTTTTCCTTGTGCTTCCGGCAATAAATATCGAGAAACTCCTGGTCGGAGACGCCTCCACATTCGAAGATCACCTCGGCGCGGATTTCGTCGTCCATGTACCACTCTGCCCCTTCGAACAGCACTTCGGTTCCATCCGGCATTTTAACCTTTTCCATGATCTACCCCCATTCATGTCTTTTTTTCAAAGTTCTGAAAAAATAAGTTTATTCGAGAGGAAAAGTCAACCCCTATCCAAGGAGGAAGTGGACTTTCCTCAGTGTCCATACCGGCGGAAGGAAGGGACCTCAAGGCTTCGTTCCGGTCCTGGCCGTGGACATTCCAGGCAAATTCTCCTTGTCAATCAGGAAGGTGCATGGTATAGAAAATCGTTTAAAAGTCACACGCCTTCCGATCCGCTCGAGAGGTTTCCGTGATTCCCTTTCGCGGAACCTCGGGGGAGATGACGAGGGCGGAGGTTATCAACCCATCACGCAAGGAGAAAAAGAAGATGACCCAGATCAGCATGAAACAGCTTCTCGAGGCCGGTGTTCACTTCGGCCACCAAACCAAGCGCTGGAACCCGAAAATGAAACCCTACATCTTCGGCGCCCGCAGCGGCATTTACATCATCGACCTGCAGAAGACGGTTCGCTGTTTCAGAACCGGCTACGAATTTCTTCGCGACACGGTGAAAAGCGGCGAAAAGGTTCTCTTCGTCGGAACCAAGAAGCAGGCCCAGGACGCCATTCAGGAAGAAGCCACCCGGGCCGGCCAATATTTCGTCAACAGTCGCTGGCTGGGCGGGATGCTGACCAACTTCAGCACCATCAAAAGGAGTATCGACCGGCTGAAAAAGATCGAGGCCATGGCCGAGGACGGCACCTTCGTCAAGCTGACCAAAAAAGAGGTTCTTCAGCTGCAGAAGGAAAGGGAGAAACTGGAAACCACCCTGGGTGGTATCAAAGGGATGAGCAAGCTGCCGGGAGCGATCTTCGTCATTGACTGCAAGAAGGAGTCGATCGCCGTCAAGGAAGCCCGCAAACTGGGTATCCCTGTGGTGGCGGTTGTCGACACCAACTGCGACCCCGATGAAATCGACTATGTCATCCCCGGCAACGATGACGCCATTCGCGCCATCCGTCTCTTTGCCAACAAGATGGCCGATGCCTGTGCGGAAGGGTCCGTGGCCCGCGAGGATGAGCTGCGCAGCGACCTCGAAGGGGGGGAAAAGGCTGAAGCTGCTGTTGAACCCCAGGGCGGCGCTGGGGAAGAGGAAGCGGCCGCCGAACAGTAATGGAAAGTGGTGTAAAGAGAAGCGGCATTCAGGTGGCCGCTTTTTTTTGGCATAAGGACGGACGACTATTTCTTAGCATAAAATAACGGAGGAAACTGTGGCTAATATTTCTGCGGCCGATGTGGCGGCGCTTCGTTCCCAGACCGGCGCCGGGATGATGGATTGCAAAAAGGCTCTTGCCGAAGCGGACGGCAACATGGAAAAAGCGGTGGACATTCTGCGCAAGAAGGGCCTCTCCGCGGCGGCCAAGAAGTCGGGACGGGTTGCCGCCGATGGCGCCGTGATCGCTCTCGAGCGGGGCTCCCGCGCCGTTCTGCTGGAAATCAACTCGGAGACCGATTTTGTCGCCAAAACCGAAAATTTCCAGAATTTCTGCCAAGGGGTGGCCGAAGCCGTGGTTGCCGCCTCGCCTTCCGATCTGGCGGCTCTCAATGCCGCTTCCTTCCCCGGCACCGGCAAGACCGTTGCCGAGGAGACCACCAACGCGGTGGCCAAGATCGGGGAGAACATCCAGGTCCGCCGCTTTGTGCTTTTTGACAACCCCAAAGGTTTCATCGCTTCCTACATTCATGCCGGAGGCAAGATCGGCGTTCTGGTCGACATAACCACCAATGCCGCCGACCATGCCAGGGTCCAGGAACTGGGCCATCAGCTGGCCATGCATGTGGCGGCGGCCAACCCACAGTATCTCTGCCGGGAAGATGTGCCGGCGGCAGTGGTGGCCAGGGAGAAGGAGATCCTCTCGGAAAAAGCCAAGGCCAGCGGCAAGCCGGACAAGATTCTGGAAAAGATTGTCGAGGGGCAGATCGGCAAGTTTTTTGGTGAAATCTGCCTGCAGGAACAACATTACGTGATCGATCCCGATCAAAAGGTGACCGCGGTAGTAGCCAACCTGGCCAAAGAACTGGGGGTTGAAATCAAGCTGAATCGTTTCGTCCGCTACCAGCTCGGTGAAGGTATCGAGAAGCGGGCCGATGATTTCGCCAAAGAGGTTGCTGATCTGACCAAATAAGGGGATGAATGCCATGACTCAGGAAAAGGCCAAATACCGGAGGATTCTGCTCAAGCTGAGCGGCGAGGCTTTGGCCGGGGACCTGGGCTACGGCATCGACCCGGACGTGATCGCCAGCCTGGCGGCCGAGATCAAGGAGGTGGTCGATCTCCACGTCGAGGTGGCGGTGGTCATCGGCGGCGGCAATATCTTTCGCGGGGTGGCCGCCTCCTCCAAAGGAATGGACCGGGCCAGCGCCGATTATCTCGGGATGCTGGCCACGGTCATGAACAGTCTGGCGATGCAGGATGCTCTTGAGAAGCTGGGGGTGGTGACGAGGGTGCAGACGGCTTTGGGAATGCAGGCGGTGGCCGAACCCTATATCCGCCGCCGCGCCGTCCGCCATCTGGAAAAGGGGAGAGTGGTCATCTTCGCCGCCGGCACCGGCAATCCCTATTTCACCACCGACACGGCGGCCAGTCTCCGCGCCATGGAAATCGGCGCCGACGTGATTCTGAAGGCCACCAAGGTGGACGGCGTCTACAGCGCCGATCCCAGAAAGGACAAAAACGCCACCCGCTTCTCCCAACTGACCTATCTGGAGGTTTTGCGCATGGGGCTTCAGGTCATGGATGCCACGGCAACCTCCTTGTGCATGGATCACGGCCTGCCCATCATCGTTTTCGACCTGACACAGCGGGGCAATATCAAGAAGGTGGTCTGCGGCGCTGAAATCGGCACCACTGTCAAAGGAGAAAAAAATTATGTTCGCGGATGTTAAGCAGAAATGTCTGACCGGGATGGAGAAGACCATCGAGGTCCTCAAAAAGGATTTCGGCAAGGTTCGCACCGGACGTGCATCGGTTACCCTGCTGGAAGATATCGTGATCGATTATTACGGCAATCCGACCCCCATCAATCAGGTGGGCACGCTGGCGGCTCCCGAACCGCGGCTGATCACCATTCAGCCCTGGGAGAAGAAACTGATCGGCGACATCGAGAAGGCCATCCTGAAATCGGATCTCGGGCTCAACCCCGATTCCGATGGCCAGATCATCCGCATCGCCATTCCTCCCCTGACCGAGGAGCGGCGGCGGGAAATGGCCAAAATGGTCAGGAAGATGGGGGAAGAGGCCAAGATCATCCTCCGCAATCTGCGTCGCGACGCCAATGAGCGGATGAAAAAAATGGAGAAAAACAAGGAACTGACCAAGGATGATCTCAAGCGCGGAGAGAAGGAGATCCAGGATCTCACCGATGCCTACGTCAAGAAAACCGATGACTTGGTGGTTGCCAAGGAGAATGAGATCATGGAGATTTGAGAGGCCGGGTTTTTCCCTCTCCCCAACCGGACAACATGTTCAAAGGCCATCCGCGGATCGTGGATGGCCTTTGTTTTGGTTTCAGTCTGTCTGGCCGGTCGCCCGTTTGAGCTTTTCAACCAGTGTGGTCCGCTTGATTCCCAAAAGTTTTGCCGCCCGGGCTTTGACGCCGTTGGCCATTTTCAGCGCTTCCCGGATCAGGTGCAGTTCCAGGCCGGCGAGATAACGTTCCATGTCGATGCCTTTGGGGGAAAGGCTGGGCATTCCCTGATTCCCTTCCCCTGGCTGGGGCTTGGCCGCGCCAAACTGGGGAGGAAGGTCCTCGACATGGAGGATGCTCCTTTCGGCGAGCGTCACCGAGCGTTCCATGACGTTTTCCATTTCACGGACGTTGCCGGGCCAGGAATAGTTTTCCAGCGCCTCCATGGCTTCGGGGGCAATGGTCATTTTCGGCCGTTTCAGCTCCTGACAGTTTTTGAGGAGAAAATGGTGGGCCAGCAGGGCGATATCCTCACGACGTTCCCGCAACGCGGGAAGTTGAATGGGAATGACGTTGAGCCGGTAATAAAGATCCTCCCGGAACTTACCGAGCCGGACCTCATTTTCGAGATCGGCGTTGGTGGCCGAGATCAGCCGTACGTTGAGGAGAATCTTTTTGCTGCCGCCGACCCGCTCGATCTCATGTTCCTGAAGGACCCGCAGCAGCTTGGTCTGAAGGTGGAGGGGCATGGTGCCGATTTCATCGAGGAGGATGGTGCCTCCGTTGGCCTGCTCGAATTTCCCCGCCTTGTCGTGGATGGCTCCGGTGAAGGACCCTTTGACATGACCGAAGAGTTCGCTTTCCAGCAGGTCCGCCGGAATGGCGGCGCAGTTGATGGCGACAAACGGTTTTTCCCGGCGCGGGCCGTTGAAGTGGAGGGCCTTGGCCACCAGTTCCTTGCCCGTACCGGATTCCCCCAGGATCAGCACCGTGGAATCGGTGCTTACCACCTTTTCCATGCGCGAAAAAAGGTTTTGCATGGCGAGACTGGTGCCGATGATGTTCTCAAAGCGATATTTGCCCCGCAACTGCTGACGGAGGTAGGTGTTTTCCGCTACCAGCAGACTTTTTTCCAAGGCCTTGGCCATCAGCAGTTTGAGCTTTTCGAAGTTGATCGGCTTGGTGATGTAGTCGAAAGCCCCCTCCTTCATGGCTTCAACCGCCGTTTCCGCCGAGGCGTTGCCGGTGATCATGAGAACATGGGTGTCAGGCGATTCTTTTTTGACTCTTTTGAGAATTTCGATGCCATTGATGCCGGGGAGGAACAGATCGGTGACGACGATGTCGAAGGTGGTTTTGTTCAGCCGTTCGAAGGCTTCCTCGCCGCTGGCGGCCACCTGAATTTCGTAACCGGCCTTTTTCAGCAGCATGGCCAGAGCCTCGCGGTTGGGGGCCTCGTCCTCGACGATCAGGATTTGAAACTGGTTTTTCATCACATCCCCTCCTCCGTCATATTTTTGACAAAAATAGCACCGAAGCAAGGTTGGAGCAATCATTTTCCGGTCCTGGGGTGTTCTCTCATTTGACACTCGCAGTTTTCTCGGGTAGTGTTTATCTGATGAAAAAAATATATTTATATTCGTTGGTTAGCGTTTTCCTGGTAATGTTTTCCGTCCTTCCGGAGGGTATTTGGGGGAGTGGGGAGATCTTGCCTGCGGTTCGCATCCAAGGTGTCATCAATCCTGTGCTGGCCGAATTCATCACCGCCGAACTCGATGCCGCCAACCGATCCGGAGCTGGCGCTTTTCTCATCGAACTGGACACCCCGGGGGGTCTTGATCAGTCCATGCGGAAGATTATCCAAGGGGTTCTCAACTCGCCCGCTCCGGTCGTCGTCTACGTCTCTCCGTCCGGGTCAAGAGCCGCTTCGGCCGGCGCTTTGATTACTTTGGCCGCCGATTTTGCGGTGATGGCTCCCGGTACCAATATCGGTGCGGCCCGTCCGGTGCGTCTCGGCGCCGGAGAGGAGAAGAAGGACGACCCGCTCATGGACAAGGTGGTCCAGGATGCCGTGGCCTACGCCCGCGGCATCGCCCAGCAGCGGGGCCGTAATGCCGAATGGGCGGAAAGTATTGTCAGGCAGAGCGTTTCCACCCCCGCCGAGGATGCGTTGAAGCTGAAGGTGATCGATTTCATCGCCGAGGATCAGGCCGACCTTTTAAAGATGCTGAATGGGCGGCGTTACCTTCGCAAAGGGGAGGAAAAAAGACTGAACACCGCCGCCCTCGCCGTGGTTTATCGGGAGATGGACTGGCGCCGGCAGATTCTCAATACCGTCAGCGATCCGAATGTGGCCTATATGTTGCTCATGCTCGGCATGCTCGGTATTTTTTTCGAGATTTCCCAGCCGGGGGCCATCTTTCCCGGCGCCATCGGCGCTATCGCTCTGCTTCTTTCTTTTCTTGGTTTCCAGACACTGCCGATCAACTATGTCGGTGCTCTGCTGATCCTATTGGGTATCGTGCTTTTTGTTCTGGAGGTGAAGGTGACTTCCTATGGCATGCTGACGATTGGCGGTTTGGCTTCCATGACCTTCGGCTCGCTGATACTGATCGAGACCGCTGAGCCTTATCTGCAGATTTCCCCCGCGGTCATTCTGGGAGCGGTGGGTTTGACGGCGGTTTTTCTGCTGCTGGTGCTTTTTTTCGTCGTCCGCACCCAGCGCAGCCGTTTCGTCTCCGGACTGGAAGCTCTGGTCGGAGAGAAGGGGGAAGCCGTCAGTGATCTGTCTCCCTTCGGCAAGGTTTTTGTCCACGGGGAATACTGGAACGCTTTTTCCGCCCAGCCCGTTTCGCTGGGGGAGAGGGTCGAAGTGGTCGGCATCAGGAACAACCTGGAACTGGAGGTTGCTCCGCTGCCCCAAAAAGAGGATTTTTCCATCGAGGCATAAAAGGAGGTTGTGATGATGGTTCCTATGGATCTGATTGTCTGGCTGGTAATGGTGGGTCTGGCGGCCGCTTTGGTGGCCAGCGCCTTCCGGATCATTGTCGAGTACGAGAGGGGGGTGGTTTTTCGACTGGGAAGATTTGCCGGGGTCAAGGGGGCGGGACTCCGCTTCATCATCCCGGTGGTTGACCGCCTGGTCAAGGTGAGTCTGCGCACGGTGGCGATGGACGTTCCTCCCCAGGACGTGATTACCAAGGACAACGTCTCCATCAAGGTCAACGCCGTGCTCTATTTCCGTGTTGTCCAGCCGGAGAAGGCGATGATCGAAGTGGAGAATTATCTTTACGCCACAAGCCAGCTGGCGCAGACCTCCCTGCGCAGCGTTCTGGGACAGTCTGAACTGGACGAACTCCTCTCCCAGCGTGATCAGATCAATCAGCATCTGCAGGAGATTCTTGATCGGCAGACCGATCCCTGGGGGGTCAAGGTATCCAACATCGAGATCAAGCATGTCGATCTGCCGGTGGAGATGCAACGCGCCATGGCCCGGCAGGCCGAGGCGGAACGGGAGCGGCGTTCCAAGGTCATCCATGCCCAAGGGGAATTCGAAGCCTCCCAGAAACTTTCCGAAGCGGCCCGCGTCATTTCTTCTGAGCAGGGCGCCCTGCAGCTCCGTTTTCTGCAGACACTGAACGAAATTGCTTCGGAAAAGAACTCCACCATTATCTTCCCCCTTCCGATCGACCTGCTCAGTCCCTTTTTAGCGAAAAAAGCGCCGGGTCCTGATTAACTTTTTTTGGACGCGGCGGCCTTTGCAGGGCGGGGAATCCTTTTCATATTGACAAGGAAACCCCGCCTTTGTTTATATGTCAGGATGCAAAAAGTAGATGCCCAAGAACGTGTTTTTCACCTAACTATCTAACCAGTTATAAATTATAGTTTTTTTGAGGAGGCTGAATGGGGATCAAGAATTTCAGGAAGGTCATGGCCGCTAACCGGGGCGAAATTGCGATTCGGATTTTTCGCGCCTGCACCGCGATGAAAATAAGTACCCTGGCGATTTACTCGGAAGAGGACCGGATTTCCCTCCATCGCTACAAAGCCGACGAGGCTTATCAGGTCGGGAAGGGAAAGGGGCCGGTCGATGCCTATCTGGGGATCGACGAGATCATTGATCTGGCCCTCAAAAAAGAGGTCGACGCCATCCACCCCGGCTATGGGTTCCTTTCCGAAAATGCCGATTTCGCCAAGGCGTGCGAAATGGCGGGGATTGCCTTTATCGGTCCCAATTCCGACATCCAGCGCCGTCTCGGCGACAAGGTGGCGGCGCGCAAGGTGGCTGTCGAGGTCGGCGTCCCCGTGGTTCCGGGAACCGCCGAGCCGATCCATTCCGAAGAGGAAGCCCTCCTTTTTGCCAAGGAGTGCGGATATCCGATCATCATCAAGGCTTCCGCCGGCGGCGGCGGGCGCGGCATGCGTGTCGTGCGCAACCGCAAGGAACTGCTGGAAGGATTGCAGAGCGCCGCATCCGAGGCCAAGGCCGCTTTCGGCAATGCGGCCGTTTTTCTGGAAAAATACATCGAGAACCCCAAGCATGTAGAAGTCCAGATCATGGGGGACCAGCACGGCAACGTCGTTCACTTTTTCGAGCGCGACTGTTCCGTTCAACGCCGTCATCAGAAAGTGATCGAGATAGCTCCCGCCTTCTATCTTTCCGAAGAGAAGCGCCAGGAATTGTGCGGCCATGCCCTGAAAATCGCCAAGGCGGTCAATTATGTCAACGCCGGGACGGTGGAATTTCTGCTCGACCAGAATGACAACCTTTACTTCATCGAGACCAATCCCCGCATTCAGGTGGAGCATACCGTTACCGAACTGATCACTTCCCGCAACCTGGTGGAGATCCAGATCCGCGTGGCGGAGGGGTACCAACTCTCCGACCCGGTTATCGGCATCGAGCAGCAGAGCGATATCGCCATGCGCGGCAATGCCATCCAGTGCCGCATCAGCACCGAGGATCCGGAAAACAATTTCGCCCCCGATTTTGGCACGATCAAGGCCTATCGCTCGGCGGGCGGTCCCGGTGTGCGTCTCGACGCCGGCAATGCCTACGTCGGTGCCAAGATCACCCCCTATTACGATTCGCTGCTGGTGAAGCTGTCCACCTATGGGCTGAACTTCAGGGAGGCCGCGGCCCATATGTACCGCGCTCTGGTCGAATTCCGGGTGCGGGGGGTGAAGACCAACATCAGTTTCCTGGAAAATGTCATCTCCCATCCGGGTTTTCTGGCCGGCGAGTGCAATACCTCTTTTCTCGACCAGCATCCGGAGCTGTTCAAAATTCCACCAAAGCGGGACCGCTCCACCAAACTGTTGTCTTTTATCGGCCACACCGTGGTCAACGGCTATCCAGGAATCAAGACCCCTTTGCATTTCCGGGAGCTGCGTCAACCGGTGATCCCCGAGTTCCATCACCATGATGCTCCTCCCAAGGGAACCCGCGACATTCTCAGGGAAAGGGGACCCAAAGGGTTTGCCGACTGGATTCTGGAGCAGAAGCAACTGCTGATCTGCGACACTACCCTGCGCGATGCCCATCAGTCCCTGCTGGCGACCCGCATCCGCACCTTCGACCTGCTGCAGATCGCCGATGCCACCTCCCGTCTCGGCGCCGGTCTTTACTCCCTGGAATGCTGGGGGGGCGCCACCTTCGACGTGGCCATGCGCTTCCTCAACGAGTGCCCCTGGGAGCGGCTCCACAAACTGCGGGAAAAGATTCCCAACGTGGTCTTCCAGATGCTGTTCCGCGGTTCCAACGCGGTCGGCTACGCCAACTATCCCGACAACGTCATCGATGAGTTCATCGCCCAGTCGGTGAAGAGCGGTATCGATGTGTTCCGGGTTTTCGACGCCCTTAACTGGACCAAAGGTCTGCGGGTGGCCTTTGATTCGGTACTCAAGCACGGCGGGGTTCTGGAAGGGGCGATGTGCTACACCGGCGACATTCTCGATCCCAAGCGCGACAAATACCCTCTTAAGTATTATGTGGAGCTCGGCAAGGAACTGGAGCGGATGGGTTCCCATATTCTCAACATCAAGGATATGGCCGGTCTGCTCAAACCGTTTGCGGCGGAAAAGCTGATCAAGGCGTTGAAGCAGGAGATCAGCATTCCCATCTCGCTGCATACCCACGATACCTCCAGCAACGGTTTGACCACCCTGATGCTGGCCAACCGGGCCGGGGTCGATTCCATTGACGCTTCCCTCTCCTCCCTCTCCGGTCTGACCGCCCAGCCGAATCTCAATGCCCTTGTCTCGGCGCTGGAGAATACCGAGCGCGATCCGGGGCTCGATCTGGAGGCTTTGCAGCAGTTGGCCAACTACTGGGAGACGGTGCGCACCTACTACGCCCCCTTTGAGTCCGAGCTGCGCAGCGGCACCGCCCAGGTCTATGAGCATGAAATCCCCGGCGGCCAGTACTCCAACTACAAGCCTCAGGTAGAGGGAATGGGACTCGGCGACCGCTGGGAAGAGTGCAAGAAGATGTACCGCAAGGTCAACGACATGTTCGGGGATGTCATCAAGGTGACTCCCGTATCAAAGATCGTCGGCGACATGGCCATCTTCATGGTGAAAAACAATCTTCAGCCCGAGGATATCTACGAGCGGGGCATGGAGATGGATCTGCCCCAGGGGGTGGTCGAATTCTTCAAGGGGATGATCGGACAGCCCCATGGGGGCTTCCCGGAAAAACTGCAGAAAATCGTCCTCAAGGGGGAGAAGCCGATTACCCACCGTCCCGGGGAATTGATGGAGCCGGTCGATTTCGTGGCCAGCAAGGCGGCTCTGGAGAAGAAACTCGGCCATGAAATCAGCGACGAGGATCATATGTCGTGGCTCATGTACCCGGCGGTGTTCGAGGATTTCGACCGGCACCGCCAGGAGTATATCGACACCTCGGTGCTGCCGACGCCGGTTTTCTTCTACGGCCTCGATCTGATGGACGAAACCTCCGTCCGGATCGGCGAAGGAAAAACCGTGGTCATCAAGCTGACCGCCGTCGGCCATATTCAGGAAGGGGGCCAGCGGACCATCTATTTCGAACTGAACGGCGAACCTCGGCAACTGACGGTGAGGGACTGCTCCGTCAAGGTGGACAGGGTGGAAAACCGCAAGGCCGACCCAAACGATCCCTGCCAGATCGGAGTGCCGATGCCGGGCAAAATCTGCAAGATATTCGTCGATGTCGGGGATACCGTCAGCGAAGGGGACACTCTGCTGGCGACCGAGGCGATGAAGATGGAGACCAACATCAAAACCCCCATCTCCGGCGTGGTCCGGGAGGTTCTCTACAAGGAAGGCAAGCAGGTGCAGCAGGGGGATCTGGTGGTCGTCCTGGAATAAGGACATGGACGAAGAAGCCGGACCGGCCCGGTCCGGCTTCTTCGTCTCCACGAACCGAAACAGATAAATCTGCCCCAGCCATTCAGAAGACGTTGATGAGATGATTCCGGAAACGCTATTTCGCCGGACGCCGGCTTTGTCGAGGAACAACGGGAGATGACGAATGGAGCCGATATCACCTTTTGGATCGCCTTCTGGGCCGGTGTGCTTTCATTCGTTTCCCCCTGCGTTCTCCCCCTGATTCCCTCTTATCTGACCTATATCACCGGCCTCACCTTTGGACAACTGCAGGAAGCGCATATCGGCGCACCGCGAAAGCTGCTGGTTTTCCTGCATTCCCTGGCCTTCGTTCTGGGATTTTCGGCTATCTTCATCATGCTGGGAGGGGTGGCGGGGTTTCTGTCCGGTTCCTTCCAGTCTTTCATGCGGGAAGGCCTGGTGTGGATCCAGCGGATCGGCGGACTGCTGATCTTTCTCTTCGGCATCCATGTCAGCGGCCTCTTTCACTTCGGGTTGCTGCTGGGAGAAAAACGAATCCAGTTGAGGCACAAACCGGCCGGTTTAATCGGCACCTTCCTGGTCGGGGTGGCTTTCGCCGCCGGCTGGACTCCCTGCATCGGTCCGATTCTGGGCGCCATTCTGACCCTGGTCGCCGGTTCCTCCTCCGATACCGTCCGGGGTATGGCTCTGCTCACCGCCTATTCAGCGGGAATGGGCATCCCCTTTTTGGTCACGGCCCTGCTTTTTCACGGTTTTCTCCTCTTTTTTCAGCGTTTTCGCAAGTATATTCTGTTGCTGGAACGGATCACCGGCTTCCTGTTGATGATCGTCGGCGCCATGCTCTTTTTCAATCTTTTCGGTTTACTCTCCGGGTATCTCTACCGTTTTGTTTAAGATGCGCCAAAATCGTCTGTCCACCGGATCCTTTCAGATCGGCCTCGCCGGGATCGCCGGAAAAAGCGCAATGTCTTGACAGGTGAAAGTCTTTTACCTATTTTACGTATCGGCACCCTCAACCCATAGAAATCGCCTTTCATGCAGATTGCCGCCATCATCCCGGCCCGTTTCGCCTCCAGCCGCTTTCCCGGCAAACCGCTGGCACCCCTGTGTGGCAAATCGATGATCCAATGGGTCTATGAGCGCACCGCCAGCTCCCGCCTCGTCGATCGAGTGATCGTGGCCACCGACGATGAACGAATCGCCGAAACCGTTCGGGTTTTCGGTGGGGAGGCGGTGATGACCCGTTCCGACCATCCTTCCGGCACCGACAGGCTGGCGGAGGTGGCTGCCAATCTGGACTCCGACATCGTCGTCAACGTGCAGGGAGATGAGCCCCTGATCGAGCCGGGGATGATCGATCAGGCCGTGGCGCCCCTGGCGGCCGATCCCACCATTCCGATGGGAACCCTGAAAAGTCGTATCGACGACCCCTGCGACTACCTGAACCCCAATGTGGTCAAGGTGGTGACGGACCTCCAGGGTTTCGCCCTCTATTTTTCCCGCGCCCCCGTTCCCCATTGGCGTGACCAAGATCGCGGCGATGACCGGGGGATGCATGGGCTGAACGCTTTTCGTCATATTGGCCTTTATGTCTATCGCCGGGAGTTTCTTCTCACCTTTGCCTCGCTTTCACCGACCCCTTTGGAGAGTGTGGAGAAACTCGAACAGTTGCGGGCCCTGGAAAACGGTTACCGGATTCGTGTGGTGGAAAGCGGATTCTCCAGTCACGGCGTGGATACGCCCCAAGATCTGGCTCGGGTCGAGAAAATGATGAGAAGACAGAGTTTCTGAACCTGAAAATCTTCCCGTTGGTTCAGGTCGGGAATCGATTGAACTTCTTTCTTCTTTGGAAAAGGGTTGTTATGAAAACCAAGTTCCTTTTCATTACCGGCGGTGTGGTTTCTTCTCTTGGCAAGGGCCTTTCGGCCGCTTCCATCGGCGCTCTTCTGGAGGCCCGCGGCCTGCGGGTGGCGATGCAGAAGATGGATCCCTATATCAACGTCGATCCCGGGACCATGAGCCCCTATCAGCACGGCGAGGTTTTCGTGACCGACGACGGCGCCGAAACCGATCTCGATCTGGGCCATTACGAGCGTTTCACCACCGCCGGCCTGTCCCGGAAATCGAATTTCACCACCGGTCAGGTCTACGATTCGGTGATCCAGAAGGAACGGCGCGGCGTTTATCTGGGGGGAACCGTCCAGGTCATCCCCCATATCACCGACGAGATCAAGGGCAAGATTCTGGATAACGCCAAGGGTGCCGACCTGGCCATCATCGAGGTGGGAGGGACGGTGGGCGACATCGAATCGCTTCCTTTTCTCGAAGCAATCCGCCAGTTCCGCGCCGACCTGGGAGCGGACAATGTCCTCTACATTCATTTGACCCTGGTTCCTTATATCGCCACGGCGGGGGAACTGAAAACCAAGCCGACCCAGCACAGCGTCAAGGAACTGCGCAGCATCGGCATCCAGCCCGACATTCTGCTGTGCCGTTGCGACCGCGAAATCCCCCACGACATGAAAAAGAAAATCGCCCTCTTCTGCAACGTGACCGAAGAGGCGGTCATTACCGCCCGCGACGTCTCCTGCATCTACGAACTGCCTCTTGTTTATCATGAGCAGGGTCTTGATGAACGGATCGCGGATTATCTCAATATCTGGACCAAGGCCCCCGATCTTTCTCCCTGGGAACGGATCGTCAAACGGGTCAAGGAACCGGTGTCCCAGGTCCGCATCGCCATAGTCGGCAAGTATGTGGAACTGACCGAAAGCTACAAATCCCTCAACGAGGCGCTGACCCATGGCGGAATCGCCAATAACTGCCGGGTCGGCCTGGAATTTATCGATTCCGAGGCGATCGAGCGGCATGGGATCAGGGATGTGTTCAACGGTGTGGATGGCATCCTGGTCCCCGGCGGCTTCGGGGAACGGGGGAGTGAAGGAAAGATTGAATCGATCCGTTATGCCCGCGAAAACCGCATCCCGTTTTTCGGCATCTGCCTGGGCATGCAGATGGCCGTGGTCGAGTTTTCCCGCCATGTCTGCGGACTGGAGGATTCCCATTCCACCGAGTTCCACAAGGATGCCAAAAATCCTGTCATCGATCTGATGGAAAGCCAGAAGCAGGTCAAGAAAAAGGGGGGCACCATGCGTCTCGGAGCCTACCCCTGTAGTCTGCTCGACGGTACTCTGAGCCGACGGATCTACGGTCAGCAGGGCATTTTTGAACGCCATCGGCACCGCTACGAATTCAACAACGATTACCGTGAGGCTGTCGAGAGTCACGGCATGAAGGTGTCGGGCGTCAATACCGAGCAGGAACTGGTGGAGATGGTCGAAATTCCGGAACATCCCTGGTTTATCGGCTGTCAGTTTCACCCCGAGTTTCGCTCCCGGCCGATGGCTCCCCATCCCCTTTTTGAATCCTTCATCGGTGCCTGCCTGAAAAAGAAACAGGAGGAAGGGTATGACATCTGAGTTGACCTTCGGCAGTTGTACTGTGGGCGGCGGGCGTCCGCTGGCGCTGATCGCCGGACCCTGCGTTATCGAGGATGAGGCCGCCACCCTGCGCATTGCCGCTTATCTGAAGCGCCTTGGCGAGGACCTCGGCATCGGGGTGATTTTCAAGGCTTCCTACGACAAGGCCAACCGCACTTCGGGGGAATCCTTCCGTGGCCCCGGTTTGGCGGAGGGCCTGGCCATCCTGGCGAAGGTCAAGCGGGAGTACGGTCTGCCGGTGCTCTCCGACGTTCATGACACGGCTCAGGTGGAAAGCGCCGCCGAGGTGCTGGACATTCTCCAAATCCCGGCGTTTCTCTGCCGCCAGACCGATCTGCTGATGGCTGTGGCGCGGACGGGACGGGGAGTGAACGTCAAGAAGGGGCAATTTCTGGCGCCCTGGGACTTGACCAATATCGTCCACAAGATCGAGAGCTGCGGCAACCGCAACATCCTGTTGACGGAGAGGGGAAGTTCCTTCGGCTACAACAACCTGGTCGTCGACATGCGTTCCCTGGTCATCATGCGGGAATTGGGCTATCCGGTGGTTTTCGACGCGACCCATTCGGTACAGCTTCCCGGCGGCAGGGGAAATGCCTCGGGCGGCGAACGGCGTTTTGTGGGACCGCTGTCCCGGGCGGCCGCGGCAGTGGGAATCGACGCCCTTTTCTGGGAGGTTCATGAAAACCCCGATAAGGCTCTTTGCGACGGGCCCAATTCTCTCCACCTGGAGGGGTTGCGGGAGCGAGTTGAAGCTCTCCTGGCCATCGATCGGATTGTCAAGGAAAGTGAAAGGTGAAATGAGCGACATCCTGGAATCGGCGCGGCGTGTGCTTCGGATCGAAGCCGACGCCCTTTATACATTGATGGATCGCATTGGCGAGGGTTTTGTTCTGGCGGTGGAGATGATGCTCGCCTGTAAGGGGCGGGTGGTGATCACCGGCATCGGCAAATCCGGTCTGATCTGCCAGAAAATCGCTTCCACTCTGGCTTCGACCGGCACGCCCGCCTTCTTTCTTCATCCCGCCGAGGGGATTCACGGGGATTTGGGGATGCTCATGAAGGGGGACGTGGTGGTGGCCGTGTCCAATTCCGGGGAGACCGCCGAAGTGATCCAGATCCTGCCTGTCATCAGGAGAATGGGGCTTCCTCTGATCACCATGAGTGGCCATCCCGAGAGCACCCTGGGCAAGGCCGGGGATGCCTTTATCAACATTTCGGTGAAAGAAGAGGCCTGTCCTCTGGGCCTGGCGCCCACCGCCAGCACCACCGCGACCTTGGCGCTGGGGGATGCCCTGGCCATCGCCCTGCTGTTACGGCGGGGTTTCCGTGAAGAGGATTTCGCTTTTTTTCATCCCGGCGGCGCGCTGGGCAAACGGCTTCTGCTGCGGGTCGAGGATTTCATGCACAAGGGGAAGGAGATCCCCTTGGTGACCGC
>JAAZDE010000166.1 GCA_012512925.1 Desulfuromonadaceae bacterium | reverse complement strand
TGATTCCTGATTTCGCCTATCCCGAATTGCCGCCAGACGAAAAAAAATCGCCCCACTATTACCGCGCGGAGGTTTTTCTACGTCGAGGCGGGCAATCCTACAACATTTACGGCTGCGATGGGGATCAGATTATAGACGATATACTCAGCCAGTTTGAAAAGCATCTCCACTTTCTCCATATTTCCCCGGGCATCTTGCCTTGGAAAATGGGCGAGCACGATGAGATGCTGCAAAATCCCGACGAAGCCTCCTCAGAAAGCTAAAAAACCAACAGGTCCCGCCGCGGCTCCCGGCAAAGAAGGATTTAAAAAAGCATGACCCTGGAAAAAACCATCATATCGGCGGCTAAACAGGAGGAACTGCTGCGGCGCATGGCCAGCCTGGACATTCGGGAGGCGGATTTGGAGGAAAAGTTCGTTCTCGGCTCGGGCCGGGGCGGGCAGAAGGTCAACAAATCCTCCACCTGCGTTTTCCTGCGCCATCTTCCTACCGGCATCGAAGTCAAGTGCCAGCGGGAACGCTCCCGCGCCCTGAACCGTTTTTTCGCTCGGCGGCTGCTCTGTGACAAGATCGAGGAGGTCACCGCCGGCGGCGATTCCCCCAGACAACAAGAGATCGAGCGCATCCGCCGCAACAAAAGCCGCCGCCGTCGCCGCGCTCTGGGGAAAACGGACCTTTCGGAAAGCGAATAGCGTCCCTTTGCCGGCAAAGCCCCTGATGCAACGCCTTCCGCCAGATACTTAAAACCGCCTCACCCCTTGCCGTTCCTGTTGATCGCCGCCACCGCAAAGGGATAGAGGTTGTCGGTGATGATCCGGTAGCCCTCGGCGGTGGGATGGATGCCGTCCTCCTGGTTCAGGCTCCTTTTGCCGGCGACGCCGGCGAGGAAAAAGGGCATGAAGACGAGGTTCCGCTCCCTGGCGATCTGCGGGTAGATGGCGGCGAAGTCCCGCAGGAATTCCCTTCCCAGACTGGTGACCATCTTCATTCCGGCCAGCACCACGGTGACCCCGTTCTTCTCCAGGATATGAATGATTTCCTCGATATTCTTCCGAGTGAGTTGGGGATCGACCCCCCGCAGGCCGTCGTTGGCCCCGGTCTCGAGGATGACGATGTCCGGCTCCAGTTTCAGTATCCAGGTGATACGGGAAAGCGTTCCGCTGCTGGTTTCGCCGCTGATACCGGCGTTGACGACCCGCCATGGGTAACCGGTCTGCCGCAGTTTTTTTTCCAGAAGGGCGGGATAGGCCTCCTCCTCCCTGACCCCGTAGCCGGCGGTCAGGCTGTCGCCGACGGCGACGATGGTGCCCACCATTCGGTGAGGTTCCAGGGGCGCCGTTGCGGTGGCTTCCGTCTGCCGGTCGCATCCTCCAGCGGAGATCCCGGTCAGCAGAAGCAAAAAAAGCATTATTGTCGTTCTCAAGATGTTCCTCCTTCTCTTGCGCTTATTCATCAGTCTGTTCCCGCAAAAAGGATGCCGGCTTATAGCCGAGGATCGGCAGCGAGGCGCCCAGGCCGACGGCGACGATCATGGCCGTGGCCGCCCCCGCCATCAACAGACTGGTGCCGATGAAAGGCCGATAATTCAGGTCGAGTCCCTGTCGGCAGATCAGCCAGCTTCCCGCCTGGGAGAGGAGGATGGCGAGCAGGGAGCTGATCAGTCCCAGCAGCAGGTTCTCGGCGGCAAAGACGGTCAGAACGAAGGCGCGCCGCGCCCCCAGAATCTTGTAATAGACCGTTTCGCGGACGCGGGCGAAACGGGTGGCCAGAACCGAACCGACGATGATGATCATTCCCGCGGCCAGGCTGAAAAAGGTAAAAAAGCGGACGATGACCGAGAGTTTCTCCATCAGTTGGGCAAAAACCGTGACCGCCTGGGTCACGTCGATAACGCTGATGTTGGGGAAACGGGCGACGATCCGGTTCTGGAGCGCCGGGATTCCGTCCTTGGCGATTCGGGCAGCGGCAAAAAGGGTCTGGGGCGCATCCGCCAGCACCCGTTCCGGAAAGACGAAGTAGAAAAACGGCTGCAGCCCTGTTTCAGCTCGGGTGCGGATGCTGGTCACGCGGGCTTCCAGGGGAATTCCCTGAATGCGGAAGATGATCCGGTCGCCGACGGCCATACCGCGCATCTCCGCCACCCGGTCGAGAACCGACACCTGGACACCATCCCAATCTTCGCGGAAGAGGCTTTTTCCGGAGATCAGCCTTTCATTGTCGAGGAGATGGTCGCGATAGGTCAGATTGAACTCCCTTCCCAGGTTGTCCCCCCGCCTTTCCCGTTCCCTCGCCGGATCGATTTTCTCCCCGTTGACCGCCAGAACGGAACCGCGCACCACCGGATAGGCGAAGGCCGGAATACCTAGTTCGCGGAGGAAATCCTCCCGCTGGCTGCGTTGGATGTCGAGGAAGAAAAGGTTGGGCGTATCCTCCGGGAACGACTGGACAAAGGATGCTTCGAGGTTTTTCTCCACCAGGGTGATTGAGAGGATGACGGCCAGGGCGAGGCTTAAAGTGACGACGATCGACCGGGTCGCGTTGCGTGGTCTGAACAGCCCTTTCAGGGCTTGACGCAGGGCCAGATTCCGCGGGGAGCGGCGCCGCAAAAAAGCGAGAATCAGCGTGGCGAGAAAGTACCCGGCAAGGACCAGAAATCCCATTCCGAGGAGGAAATAGAGGCCGGTCCGGAAGCGATCCAGGCGCAGGAAAACAATCGGCAGGAAGAGAAGAAAGACCCCGCCGCCGATCAGCCAGGTTGAGCGGCTTTTGGCCCTTCCTGGTTCCTCTTTGCCGAGGATGGTCCGGGGTTTCACTTCTTTGAGACGGTAGAGGGGAAGGGCCGTGAACAGCGCCACCACCAGAAAGCCGATCACCACTCCTTCGGCGACGGCCATCGCGGAGAGGGTTGTGGAGATTCCTTCGGGAAGGAATTCGCGAAAGAGATGGGGAAGCTGGTTTTGCAGCAGGAAGCCGGCCGTCAGGCCGAGAAGGGTCCCGGCCAGCCCCAGGAGCAGGACGGTGGCGAAATAGTGGCGGATGATAAAGGAGCTTTTGGCTCCCAGGGCTTTCATGACGGCGATCGGTTTTTCCTGTTCCAGGAGCAGGGATGCGAGGATGCTCTGGATGCCGATTCCCGCCACGAGCAGGGTGAAGATGCCGACCAGGTTGAGGAAAAAGAGGAAGTTGTCGAAGAAGCGTTTGACCCGGCTGGTGGCGTTGCGGTAGCTGTCGATCTGGATACGCTCCTCCGGCGAGGCGGCGCGCAGAACGCTGACGATTTCCTCGAGCCGGTTGGGCTCGCGGACCTTGGCCAGGATGAGGTGTCTCACCCGGCTCCCCTGGCCCACCAGTTGAAGGGCTTCCAGATCGGCGGCAGCCACAAAAATCCGCGGTCCCAGGGAGAAGATGTCCACCGGCCGATCCGGTTCGCGGATGACGATGTCGCGAATGACCAAAACCGCCTCCCCCACCCGGAGGGAATCCCCCGCACGAAGGCCAAGGCGTTCGAGCAGCCCCTGCTCGACTACCAGACTTCCCGCCGTCAGGACTTCCCGAAAGGGGCGCTTCGAGGCCAGTTCGACTTCGCCGTAAAAGGGGTATCCGGGCTCCACGACCTTGAGGCGGCTCAACAGGGAACGATCCCCTGCCAAGGTGCGCACCACTGAATCGAATTCATGGATGCGGGCGGCTTCGATGGCCTTGTCCCGCTCCAGGGCGGCCACCGCGGCGACAAAGGTCGCGGAAAAAGGGGAGCGGGCGCGGATGATGATATCGGCGGCGTGCAGGGTCCGGGCATCCCTCTGCAGGGAGGAGTGGACGCTGCGGCTGAAGCTGCCGAGGGTGACCAGGGTGACCATGGAGAGGGCGACGCAGAGGATGAAGATGGCCGCCTGATGGCCGCAGGAGGCGATCTGACGGCGGACAAGGTGGAGTTTAATCATCTTTGCCGCCGGTCAGGATGCGCCCGTCCCGCAGGCTGACCACCCGGTCCGCCTGGCGGGCGATGTCGGCGCTGTGGGTGACCAGAACGAGGGTGGTGTTCCGTTCCCGGTGGAGTTCCAGAAGCAGTTCCAGGACCGCTCCGCCGTTGGCCGAATCGAGGTTGCCCGTCGGCTCGTCGGCGAAGAGGATGCGCGGCTCGTTGATCAGCGCCCGGCAGATGGCGCAGCGCTGCTTCTCTCCCCCTGACAGCTGATGGGGGAGACTCGAGGCCCTCGCCGATAGCCCCACCCGTTGCAGAAGGGCTTCCGCTTTCTCCCGAGCCGACGGATCGTCGCGCAGTTCCGCCGGAAACATGACGTTTTCCACGGTGGTCAGCGAGGGGACCAGATGATAGGACTGGAAAACATAACCGAAGGTGCTGTTGCGCAACGGCGCCAGGTCATCCTCGTGGAAATCGGTGATATCCTGTCCCTCGATGATGACCCGTCCGGCGTCGGGGCGGTCGAGTCCCGAGAGGACGGCCAGCAGGGTCGATTTGCCGCTGCCGCTCTCCCCCTTGATGACCAGGAATTCACCCTTCCTCACGGCCAGGGAGACGTCGTCGAGGACGGTGAGGCGCCGCTCGGAAACCTTATAGGTTTTGGTTACATTGCGCGCTTCGAGAATGGTCATTCGGCTCCAGATCCTGATCCTGGCGGTGAAAAGTTTGATTTTTTTGATGATACCATCGACGGGGCGCGGATGGGAAGATGGCGCCGGAGAGATTGACTTAACAGCGCTTCAATGGGGAGCGGGATGACGGAATTCGCAAGAGATCTGCTCAGCGATGAGTGGCCTGCAGCGATTGCCGCCCTGCAGCGACGAATTCTTGGATGGCCGACCAGAATTCCGGCTGCGGTCCCAGATCGTTGTGGTCGGCGCCGGCAATCACCACCGTCCGGGTTTCGCCGCCCCAGGCCGCCAGCAGTCTGCGGCTGTGCTCCGGCGGGACGATCCGGTCCCGTTCGGCGATGATGGCGAGGAGCGGGGCGGTGATGGCGGGGGCGAGATCAATGGCGTCGAAGGGATGTCGGAGGAACGGCCCCACGGGAAACCAGGGGAAGAGTTTGCGGGCCAGGGAGCGCAGACTTTCGAATGGGGAGATGAGCACGAGCCGCTCCACCTTTCTTCGCGAAGCCAGTTCCACTGCCACGCAGGTGCCGAGGCTGCGACCCATCAGGATGATCCGCTCCCGGTCCACCTCCGGCCGCGAGGCGAAATGATCATAAAGAAAAAGGGCGTCCCCGATGAGGTTTTTCTGGCTCGGCCTGCCTTCGCTGAGGCCGTAGCCGCGGTAATTGAACAGCAGCAGGGAAATGCCGGGAAAATGGCCGTGTTCGAGCAACATGCCGGAAACATCCTCGGCGTTGCCGCCGAAATAGATCAGCAGCGGCGCGGGATGCGCCCCATTGGCGGCCAGGTACCAGCCGTGGAGCCCGTTGCCGTCGGAGGTCCTCAGGCGCATTTCGCTTCCCGGAAAGCCGCGTCGCAATTCTTCCAGCATGCCGGGGGAAAGCCCCGCCCCCAGAAAGATCATGCTGTCCTGCCGGAAATAGAGAAAAAGGCTCAAACCCAGAAAAGCGGCAAGACCGATTTTTATCATCGACAGAATTACCTCCATTTCTCCTTCTCCTGTTGTCAAGCATAACGGATTCAGGGGGGAGGTAAAGGGAGCCGCCGGAGACCGGCTTGAAAAACGGTTTTGAATCAAGGGTCAGCGGGAGGTGGAATTTCAAAAGGGAGATATTGTTCTGATTGGACTGTCGGCATATCATGGTCGGCAGGAAAGCATGGGCGGGTGTTTGACCCTTTTCCCATGTCCTGCTTCATCTGCAGGCAGAGGACTCGTGACGGATAAGAACCAAAAGGACATTTGCAACGCCGATCCTTCGGTCGAGCGGCTCGCCGGATCGGTGGAGCGGGTCACCTACCACAGCGAAGAGTCGGGTTTCTGCGTGCTGCGGGTCAAGGTGCGGGGCAAGCGGGAGCCGGTGACGGTGACCGGTTCGGCGGCCTCGGTGACGCCGGGAGAGTTCATCGAGGCGCTGGGACACTGGCACAACGATCTGAAATACGGCCTCCAGTTCAAGGCGCGCCAGCTTCAGGTGGTTCCCCCCAGTACGGTCGATGGGATCGAGAAATATCTCGGTTCAGGCATGGTCAAGGGGATCGGCCCCCATTTCGCCTCCGTTCTGGTCGGCGCCTACGGCGACTGTGTCTTCGAGGTCATCGAGAAGTACCCCCAGCGGCTGGCTGAACTCCCCGGCCTCGGGCCGAAGCGGATCGCCCGCATCACCGACGCCTGGCAGGAACAGAAGGCCATCCGCGAGATCATGGTTTTTCTCCAGTCCCACGGCCTGGGCACCTCGCGGGCGGTGCGCATCTTCAAGACCTACGGCGATCAGGCCATTCTCAAGGTAAGCGAGAACCCTTACCGCCTGGCCCTCGACATCCACGGCATCGGCTTCAAGACCGCCGACACGCTGGCCCAGCGGCTCGGCATCCCGACCCACTCTCTGATCCGCGCCCAGGCGGGGGTGCGCCATGTGCTCCAGGAACTGTCCGAAGAAGGGCACTGCGCCTGCGAGGCGGGGCATCTGGCGGCCAGCGCGGCTGAACTTCTCGATATCCCGGAGGCGACCATCGTCGAGGGAATTCAGCAGGAACTGGAGGAGGGAAATCTGCTCCGCGAGGTGATCAAGGGTCAGATCTGCCTTTTTTTGACCCCTCTGCAGCGGGCCGAGGCCGGGGTGGCGGGACGGTTGCTGAAACTTCTCGAAGGATGTCCCCCCTGGGGGAAGATCGATGTCGATCAGGCCCTCCCCTGGGTGGCCAAAGAGACCGGACTGGCCCTCTCCCGGTCCCAGCAGGAGGCGGTGCGCACCGTTTTGAGGAGCAAGGTGGCGGTGATCACCGGCGGGCCCGGCGTCGGCAAGACCACCCTGGTCAACAGTCTGCTGCGCGTCATCCGCGCCAAGAATATCCAGGTTCTGCTTTGCGCGCCGACGGGAAGGGCCGCCAAGCGGCTCGCCGAATCGACCGGACTGGAAGCCAAGACCATTCACCGCACCCTGGAGTTCGATCCGGCCGGCTTCGGCTTCAAGCGCGGGACCGACAATCCCCTGGCCGCCGATCTGGTGGTGGTGGACGAGGCGTCCATGATCGACATCGTGCTGATGAATCGGCTGCTTGCCGCCATTCCCCAGCGGGCGGCTCTGATCCTTGTCGGGGACGTCGATCAGCTCCCTTCGGTCGGCCCGGGTGCGGTGCTCTCCGACATCATCGCCTCGGAGAAAATCCCCACGGTGCGCCTTACCGAAATCTTCCGCCAGGCCGCCGCTTCGCGCATCATCACCAGCGCTCACCGCATCAACCAGGGGGAACTGCCGCTGAAGGTCGCACCGGGCCAGGAGAGCGATTTCTACTTCATTCCCGCCTCCACCCCGGAGGATATCCACGCCAAACTGCTGCAGGTGGTCAGCGAGCGGATCCCGCGCCGCTTCGGATTTCATCCCGTCAACGACATTCAGGTATTGACGCCGATGAACCGGGGCGGCCTCGGCTCCCGTTCTCTCAATGTCGATCTACAGGAGCGGTTCAATGCCGCCGCCGAACCGAAGGTCTCCCGTTTCGGCGCCGTTTTCTCCCCCGGCGACAAGGTCATCCAGATCGTCAACAACTATGACAAGGAGACCTTCAATGGCGATATCGGTTTGATCCGGGCCATCGACGCCGAGGAAGGAGTGGTGGCCATCGACTTTGACGGCCGCGAGGTGGCCTACGATTTCGGCGAACTGGACGAGATCACCCTGGCCTATGCGGTCTCCATCCACAAAAGCCAGGGATCGGAATACCCGGCGGTGGTCATACCCCTGGCGGTTCAGCACTACACCCTGCTGGAGCGCAACCTCCTCTACACGGCGGTGACCAGGGGCAAAAAGCTGGTGGTGGTCATCGGCCAGCCCAAGGCGCTTGCCATGGCCGTCCGCAATCGCCGTGCCACCCGGCGGCTGACGGCTTTGGCCGAACGGCTGCGGGGCGGCGGCAATATCCCATGATGAGAGGGGGAAGTCGCTCCTATAATTTCCGGGAAGATTTCATTTCCATCTTGTGGGCGCAGGGCGGCGCTGTTAACCTGGAATATCATGACGGTTTTGCCGGTCCAAAACTTCTTTCTCAGAGAGCAGCGATCGGTCGGAGCCCGACTTTTTTCAGCGAATGTCGCCAAGTTCGAATTCCTCCGGAAGTTTTCGATGGATAAGCTCCTCGAAGTAAAAAACCTCAGCAAATCCTTCACCGTTTCCTCTCATCCCCTGGAGGGGCGCAAATTGCGGCTGCAGGCCGTGGACAACGTCTCTTTTTCCCTGCGGCGGGGTGAAACCTTCGGCCTGGTGGGGGAATCGGGATGCGGCAAGTCGACGGTGGCGCGATTGCTGTTGCGGCTGATCGAACCCGACCATGGAGAAATTATCTTCGGTGGGACCGATCTAATTCCTTTGTCCCCGGCGCGGATGCGGCCTTTCCGCAAGCGGCTGCAGATGGTTTTTCAGGACCCCTTTTCCTCCCTCAACCCACGGCTGCGTATCGGCAAGGCCATCGGCGAGGCTCTCACCATCCACAGCCTGGCCCACCCCGGGCAGATTAGGGAACGGGTGGCTCGCCTGCTGGCTACGGTAGGACTCGGGGAGGAGCACATGGACCGCTTCCCCCATGAATTTTCCGGCGGGCAACGGCAGCGCATCGGCATCGCCCGGGCGCTGGCGGTGGAGCCTGAGCTGATCGTCGCCGATGAGCCCCTCTCCGCTCTCGACGTCTCCATCCAGGCGCAGATCGTCAATCTTTTTCAGGATATCCAGAAGGAATTCGGCCTGACCTACCTCTTCATCTCCCACGATCTGTCGGTGATCGAACATATCAGCGACCGGGTGGCGGTCATGTATCTGGGGCGGATCGTTGAGTTGGCCGGGGCCGAATCCCTTTACCGGCATCCCCGTCATCCCTACAGCGAAGCCCTGCTCAATGCCGTCCCCGTTGCTGATCCGGACAGGCGCCGCCGGCGTCCCCCGCTCGCCGGGGAGATCCCCTCTCCCTTGGCGCCGCCGCCGGGCTGTCCTTTTCATCCACGCTGCCGCTACCAGCGGGAAATCTGCCGGCGGGAGTTCCCCTTGCTGGCAGAGAAAAGCCCGGGACACTTCGCCGCCTGTCATTTCAGCTCCCTGGTCGGCGAAGATCCGCCTCTTTCCGTCACTTCCGCAACGCCGAGGTCTTGACCGTGCCCCTGAAAGGACTCAAAAAAAGGTTTGGAATCGCCACGTTGGAGGATATCAGCGGGCTGATTCTCAACTCCCATGACCTCGACCAGACCCTCAACAACATCGTCCGCCTGGTGGCCAGAAGAATAGGAACCGAGGTCTGCTCCATCTACCTGCTGGAAAAACCCGAAGGGCTGCTGCGCTTGAAGGCGACCAAAGGGTTGTCGAAAAGAGCGGTGGGGAAGGTCATTCTCAAAGTGGGGGAGGGGTTGACCGGCCTGGTGGTGGAAAAGCGCCATGTGGTGACCAGCCGGGAGCCGGAGAAAGATCCCCGCAACCGCTATTTCCCCGAAACCCGCGAGGAGCTGTTTCACTCCTTTCTGGGCATCCCTCTGTTTGACCGCCGGGAGCCGATCGGTGCTCTGGTTGTCCAGACCAGGGCGCCGCGGGAGTTTAACGAGGATGAGATCGGCACCCTGTCGACCATTGCCTTCCAGGTTTCCTCCATTATTGTCAATGCCCGCCTTCTCGATTCCATCCGCCGCCAGGAGATTGACCGGGAAGCGACGGCGGGCGATATCGCTGTGGGGGATGTGGCCGCCGAACTGCCGGAGGCGCTGGAGCGGCCGCGGGCGTTGAACGGCATTTCGGCCCATCCCGGGGTGGCGTCGGGGCCGGCTCTGGTGGTGACGGATCAGTTTTCCTCGGTCGATTTCTATGCCGAGCGGCCGGTGCTGGTGGAGACCGAGTTGGAGAGGATGAAAACGGCGGTGGAGCAGGTCCGCGTCAAGACCCTTTTTCTGGAAAAGAGGGTGGCGGAGCGGCTGGGGGCAAGGGATGCCGCCATCTTCAACACCCACCTGATGATTCTCGAAGACCGCGGTTTTCTGGAAAAATGGCAGCAGGAGATCACCGACGGCGCGGGGGTGGTCGGTTCTCTGCGCAAAGTGGTAGGGGAATACGTGGCTGCCTTCGAACGGATGAACGACCCCTATCTGCGCGACCGGGCCGGGGATGTCCGGGATATCGGCAGACGGCTGCTGTCGGTGCTTCTTGGCACCGGGGAGCCGACGATTATTCCCAAGGGGCCGGTTAT
Source organism: Desulfuromonadaceae bacterium (assembly GCA_012512925.1). Taxonomy (GTDB): domain Bacteria; phylum Desulfobacterota; class Desulfuromonadia; order Desulfuromonadales; family JAAYDE01; genus JAAYDE01. Next base: position 3,629 of record JAAZDE010000166.1, on the reverse strand, counting down.
CCTGATCTGCCGCGAAGTTCACCCCTCCGATCTGGCGGCCATCGATCCGAGGCGGGTGCGCGGTATCGCCGCCGAGGAAGGGGGGGAGAATTCCCATGCCGTGATCATGGCTAAATCGATGGGGATTCCGATGGTGATCGGGCTGACCGGGTTGATGCACGCCGTGGCCGGCAACGATTTTCTTATCCTCGATGCCGATTCGGGCTGTCTCCATATCAATCCGGGGGGCAAGCTGATCTCCCAGTACCGGCGCCTGGAGGAAAGCAGCAGCAAGGAGGTCAGCCGATTGGAGGAGTGGCGGCATCTTCCCGCTCTCTCCAGCGACCGAAAGAAGGTGACCCTGCGGGCCAATATCGGGCCGATGAGCGACGTCGACATCGCCCTGCGCAACGGCGCCGAGGGGGTGGGCCTGTTCCGCACCGAGTTTCATTACATGGTCAGCCCGGGGTTCCCGAGCCGCGACGAGCAATACCGTTTCTATCGTCATGTGGTGGAGCGGTTCGGCGGTTGCCCGGTGACGATCCGAACCTTTGACCTCGGCGGCGACAAGGTTCTTCCCTATTTTCCGCAGCCGCTGGAAAAGAACCCCTTCATGGGCTGGCGCTCCCTGCGTATCTCCCTGGACCATCAGGATATTTTCCTGACCCAACTGGAGGCGATTCTGATGGCCGCCGTTCATGGCCCGGTGAACATCCTTTTCCCGCTGGTTTCGGGATTGGAGGAGATCCGTCTCTGCCGGGAACTGATGGAGGAGGCGCGGCGCCGCCTGCGGCGTGAGGGGCTACGTTGCGCCGGCGAGATTCCCTGCGGGGCGATGATCGAGATTCCGGCAGCGGTGCGGATGGTTTCCCACCTTGCCCGGGAGGTTGATTTCTTCTGTCTGGGCACCAATGATCTGATCCAGTACATGCTTGCCGCCGACCGCGGCAATCCCCTGGTGCGGCGCTTTTACGACCCCCTTCACCCGGCCGTTCTGCAGGTGGTCAAAGATGTTCGCGAAGAAACCGGACGAGCCGGGAAGTGCCTCTGCCTGTGCGGCGAGATGGCCTCCGACCCGCTCTGTTTTCTGGCTTTGTTCGGTCTCGGGATCCGCGAATTTTCCATGCCTTCCCCCTTCATTCCGCGGATCAAGGCCTTTCTGAGCCGGATATCCAGCGGTCAGGGGGAAAGGATCGGAGAACGGATTCTCGCCATGGGAACCAGTTCCGAGATCCGCCACTTTCTCCAGGAGAACATTCCCCCTTCCTGAACGGCCGTCGGTGGGTAATTCATGTGATTTGTCCGATGTTTCCCGTCTCTTTTTGCGAGGTCTGATGAGTTCTGCAATTTCTTTCCGAATTTCCGGTCTCTGCTGCGGTGTGGAAGGGACCGCTTTGCGAACCGCGGTGGGAGAACTGGACGGAGTGCTGGAGGTCGAGATCGACGTTCTGAATTCCCGCCTGACGGTCACCTTCGACAGCAGCCGAATCACCCCCAAAGGCATCATGGCGACGGTATCCGCCACCGGCATGAAGGCGGAGCCATGGCCTGAGGGCTCCACTCCGGCAGAGAAAGAAAGCCGCTGGGAACGCCACGGACGTTTGATCATGGTTTTGCTCAGCGGGATATTGCTGATGGGCGCTTTTCTGAGCCACTGGATTTCCGCCGACACGCTGCTGCAGGTGCTGACGGCAGGAGGACAGACCCCGCTTCCCCTGGTTGTCCGGCTGCTCTATCTGGGGGCTGTCCTCAGCGGCGCCTGGTTTGTCATCCCCAAGGCCATTAACGCCGCCGTCCGGCTGCGTCCCGACATGAATCTGCTGATGGCCATTGCCGTTGCCGGGGCGATCTTTCTGGGGGAGTGGTTCGAGGCGGCATCGGTGGCTTTCCTGTTCGCCGTGGCGCTGCTGTTGGAACATTGGAGTGTTGGCCGGGCGCGGCGTGCCATCGAGTCTCTGCTCTCCCTGAGCCCCGACACCGCCCGCTACCTCTGCCCCGAGGACGGCGATATTCTTGAAAGGCCGGTGGCTGAGGTGCCGGTAGGGGCGACCGTGCTGGTCCGGCCGGGAGAAAGGATTCCCCTCGACGGCATTGTCCTGAAAGGTTTCTCCAGTGTCGACCAGGCCCCCATTACCGGGGAGTCGATTCCGGTGGAAAAGGGACCCGGGGGCGAACTCTTCGCCGGCGCCATCAATGGTCACGGGGCCCTGGAGTTCGAGGTCTCCCGTCCTGCCTCCGACAGCGCCCTGGCGCGGATCATCCGCATGGTCCGGGAGGCCCAGGCAAAGAGGGCCCCCAGCGAACAGTGGGTGGAACGTTTCGCCCGCCTTTACACCCCGGCCATGATTTTCCTGGCTGCCGCAATTGCCGTCCTGCCCCCCCTTCTCCTGTCGGGGGACTGGGGCTCCTGGTTTTACCGCGGGCTGGTCGTCCTGGTCATCGCCTGCCCCTGCGCCCTGGTTATCTCCACCCCGGTCAGCGTGGTGTCGGGGCTGACGGCCGCCGCCCGCAACGGCATCCTGATCAAAGGGGGAAGTTATCTGGAAGCGGCCGGCCGGGTCCGCGCCCTGGCCATGGACAAAACCGGCACCCTCACCAAGGGGACGCCAGAAGTGACTAAAATCGTGACGTTTCAAGGCCATTCCGAACGAGAGGTCGGGGAACGAGCGGCGGCGCTGGAGATGCACAGCGACCACCCCCTGGCCCGGGCCGTCCTCCAGTGGGCCGAACGGCAGGGAATCCGCCCACCCAGGGCGGAGAGTTTCCGGATCTTTCCCGGCAAGGGGGCCGAAGCGATGATCGAGGGGCGCCGCTTCTGGATCGGCAGCCACCGCTTTGTGGAAGAGATGAGGGAGGAGACGGCTGAGCTTCATGAACGGGCTGAAGCCCTGGAGAGGAGCGGGCAGTCAGTGGTGGCGGTGGGCAACGAAGACCATGTCTGCGGGCTGATCAGCATCGCCGACGGCTTGCGCGAAGGGGTTCGGGGAATGGTGGCCGATCTGCACCGGCTCGGCGTCAAGCCGGTGGTGATGCTGACCGGGGACAACGCCGCAACCGCCCGTGCCATCGCCGCCGCTTCCGGGGTGGACGACTGGCGCGCCGAACTGCTTCCCGAAGACAAGGTGGCTGCGGTGCTTGACCTGGGCCGCCGCCATGGCTGCGTCGCCATGGTCGGGGACGGGGTCAATGACGCGCCGGCCCTGGCGGCCGCCCATCTGGGGATCGCCATGGGCGCTATGGGCACCGACGCCGCCATCGAGACGGCGGATATCGCCCTGATGGGCGATGACCTGGCGCGGATTCCCTGGCTGATCCTCCACTCCCGGCGCACGGTGGGAATCATCCGTCAAAACATCTTCTTCGCCTTGCTGGTCAAGCTCTGTTTCGTCTTTTTCGCCCTGACGGGAACGGTTACCCTGTGGCTGGCCATCGCCGCCGACATGGGCGCTTCCCTGCTGGTGGTGTTCAATGGCCTGAGGTTGCTGCGGAGAGAATGACGGAGCGGAGCGGCCGCCCCGTCCCCGGATGGGTTTCCACCGCCGGTCCACGATGCGGACAGCCCCGCCTAGGGCGGTTGATCGATAACAAATTCCACAAAAATGGCGCGCCGCGAGGGATTCGAACCCCCAACCCTCGGATCCGAAGTCCGA
>JAAZDE010000165.1 GCA_012512925.1 Desulfuromonadaceae bacterium | reverse complement strand
GCCGACGCTGTTGAGGACATCCACCCAGTAGGAATTGAGGAACATGGGGGAGACGGCCAGCAGCAGGATCAGGGCGCCGAAGCCCCATATTTTGTATTTCGAAGCCATCATATTCCGATGTATGGCAAAAGAGCCGTCATATCTTGTCGGCTACCCGCTCCCCGAGCAGGCCGGTGGGCCTGACGATGAGGATGACAATCAGCACGAAAAAAGCGATGGCGTCCTTCCAGGCCACCGAGATGTAGGCGGCGCCAAGGGCCTCGATGACTCCCAGGATGAGTCCCCCGACCATGGCGCCGGGGATGTTGCCGATGCCGCCGAGAATGGCCGCGGTAAAGGCCTTCAGACCGTAGACCCAGCCCATGGTGAAGTTGACCTGGCCATAGTAGAGACCGACCAGCAGCCCGGCGACGCCGCCCAGACCGGGACCGATCAGAAAAACGATGAGGATGACCTGATCCACGTTGATCCCCATCAGCCGGGCGGCCGCCTGATCGATGGCGGCGGCGCGGATGGCGGTTCCCAACCGGGTTCTCTGGATGAACAGGAAAAGTGCGCCCATCAACAACAGGGAGACCACGAAAACGAGAATGCGCACCAGGGGGATCGACAGGCCGCCGATTTCGATGGCCACCTTGGGCAGGATGTCCTGGGGATAGACGTGGATCCGGGCGCCGTAGATCAGCATGATGGTGTTCTGCAGAAAAATGGAAGCGCCCAGAGCGGAAACCACGGCCGACAGGCGCGGCGACTGGCGCAGGGGGCGATAGGCCGCCCTCTCCAGCAACGCCCCGGTCAGGGCCACGAAACCCATGACCAGGACGGCCAGCAGCAGCAAGCCGAGGAGCGGTCCGAGACGGCCGCTCAGGCCCAGGGAGGTGAGCAGGGTCAAACCGAGGTAGGCACCCAGGGTGAACAGGTCGCCATGGGCAAAGTTGATCAGCTTGAGAACGCCGTAGACCATGGTGTAGCCGAGGGCGATCAGGGCATAGATGCCGCCCACCGCCAGGCCGTTCGTCAGTTGCTGAAAAAACTCTTCCATCTTCCCCTTCCAGGGCACGTAAACAGGCGGCCCGTCGCAACACGGGCCGCCTTTTGGTCAAACCGACAATGTGTCAGGGCGGAGACAAGGAAGTTTCGGCAGGACTCCGCGACTATGTGTCAGGTACCCTTGCTACTTGGCCTGAAGGACGAAATTACCCTCGGCGTCAACGCGGTAAACGCGGTAAACCTCGCCGACACGATCCCCCTTGGCATTGAAACTGATATCCCCGGTCAGGCCGGAGATCTTGTGCTGGCCGCCGTGGAGGAATTCGGCCAGCTTGGCGGGATCGGTGGACTTGGTGGCCTTGATCGCTTCGGTGACGGTCAGAAAGCCGTCACCCGCCAGGACCGCCCAGATGGATCCGGGCGCGGCGCCATGCTTGGCGATATAGGCTTTAAGAAAAGCCTTGGTCTTCTCGTAGGGGAGATCCTGGGGAACAGGAGGGCTGAGGAAATAATAGCCTTCGGCGGCATCCTTGCCGGCGATCTTGACCAGATCGGGGTTGTTGGTGGCGTCGCCGCCGATGAACGGCACCGGCCAGTTCATCTCTTTCTTCTGGCGCAGAATCAGCCCCAGTTCCGGAAAGTAACCGGTGAAGAAGACCACATCGGGCTTGGCCGCCTTCAGTTTGGTGAGGATGGCGTTGAAGTCCCTTTCGCCAGGGGTCAGGGCATCGAAAAAGACGATCTCGATGCCGTCTTTTTTCAGCAGGGCGTTCCCTTCGTCGGCCAGGCCCTTGGCGTAACTGGTGTTGTCATGGAGAATGGCGACCTTCTTGAAACCCATCTTCTGGATGGTCTGGGCCGCCACGCGTCCCTGCTCGTCATCGCGGGGGCAGGTGCGGAAGAAGTATTTGAGGCCCTTTTCGGTCAGGCGGATGGCGGTGGAGCCATTGGCGATCTGCAGGATTGAATTTTCATCGTAGATGCCTTGGGATGCCTCGGTCACCGAGGACCCGTAGGTGCCGACCACCGCTTTGATTCCCTGGGTGGCCAGGCGCTGGGCGGCCAGGGACGCGGTACGGGGATCGCCGGCATCATCCACCAGCACGACCTGCACGCTCTGTCCTAAAAGCCCGCCTTGGGCGTTCACTTCTTCAGCCAGCAGGTTGACGATATTTTTCATGTCTTCCCCTTCACTGGCCCAGGAACCGGTCACGGGAGCCATGAGTCCAATCTTGATCGGCGCTGCCAGGCACAGGCCCGCTCCGGCCAACGCCAAAACCAGGGTTAAACCGAGAACCAACGATTTCTTCATAAAGTCGCTCCTTTCGCCATCGGAAACAAAAAAAGAACCCTTGCAAACGGCACCGGACGGTCTTCCGGAGGTCTTTGAAATTCTTTATAAAACCATCATTTTTTGATAGTCACGGATTTAAGTTTGACTTTTATAAAAGTATTCCCAAAATAAGTCAAGCTCTCGGAAGCCGTTGTCCGGCGATTTTAACGGCAGCGCGGCATTCCTCGGCCCGACGTTGTTTCTCTCCCGGAACAGAGGCGGGATCGGCCGAACCCTGGGTCGTCGCCAGGCCCTCCATTGCCGCCATCCGCTCCGGGAAATCCTTTCTTTCTCCCGCGAGTCGCGCCATCTCAAGCGCCTGGCTCCCCAAAGGAGCGAATTTGCCGACCCTCACAGACTTCCTGCAATTTCTTTTCGCAGGCCTCACCAACGGCGCCATTTACGCTCTTATCGCCCTCGGCTTCTGTGTTGTTCACAACACCATGGGGATCGTCAACTTCACCCAGGTCGATCTGGTTTCCCTGGGCGGCATGTTTCTCTACAGCGCCCTTTTCCTTTTCGGCCTTCCCATGCCCTTGGCCCTGGCCGGGGCGGTGGCCGCCGCCGCCCTCTCCGGCATGGCGGTGGAGCGGTTCGGCATCCGCCCTTCCCGGTCCGGCAATCATCTGGTGCTGATCTTTCTGACCATCGGCCTGTCGGTGATCCTGCGCGGCATCATGAAACTGGTCTGGGGCAAAAACCGCATGGCCGTTCCGCCCTTGACCGCCGATGAGCCGATCCGCCTGTTCGGCGCCACCCTGCTCCCCCAGATCCTGTGGATTTTTCTGCTCACCACCGCGGCCGTTATCCTTTTGATATGGATTTTTCGCCATACCACCCTGGGGTTGTGCATGCGCGGGGTGGCCTCCAACCCGGCCGCGGCGGCCGTGGTCGGCATCGACGCCGGCCGCATCCGCATGGTCAGCTTCGCCATTGCCGGGGCCATGGGAGGACTGGCCGGAGCCCTGGTCACCCCGATCACCACCCTGAGTTACGACGTGGGCGTCCTGCTCGGCCTGAAAGGGTTCGCCGCGGCCATTCTCGGCGGCTTCGGTTCCTTTGGCGGGGCGATTGCCGGCGGGTTGCTCCTCGGTCTGCTGGAATCGCTGGCGGCGGCCGGCCTCAGCAGCGCCTACAAGGATGTCATCGCCTTCGGCCTCCTCCTTCTGGTCCTGTTCATTCGTCCCCAGGGACTTTTCGGGGCCGGAAAGCGGTGAGAAATTCGATCATGACGCCACGGGACAAGATTTTCTATTTTCTCACCATCCACCGCACCGGGCTCAGCGTCTGCCTGCTTGCCGTCGTGCTGCTGGCATACCCGACCCTGGTGGCCAACCCTTACCTGTTGGGGATTTCCAACCTGATCGCCGTCTATCTGATCGCCGTGATCGGACTCAACCTGTTCATCGGCTATGCCGGCCAGATCTCCCTCGGCCACGCCGCCTATCTCGGTCTCGGCGCCTACGGCTCGGCGCTGCTGACCATCCACACAGGGCTCAATCCGTGGCTGGCCATGGCCCTGACCGCCCTGGCCGTCGGCCTGACATCCTTTCTGGTGGCCATCCCCACCCTGCGCCTGTCGGGTCACTACCTGGCCATGGCCACCCTCGGCTTCAACATCGTCTGCTACACCATCATGATGCAGTGGAACCAGGTGACCGGCGGCCCCAGCGGCCTGGCCGGCATCCCTCCCCTGTCCGTGGCGGGTCTGCCGATCGACGACGAAATGCGCTTTCATTATCTGGCCTGGACCCTGGCCATCATCGTCCTGACCCTCGGCCTCAACCTGGCCCGCAGCAGCCTCGGTCTGGCCCTGGCCGCCGTGGCCCAGAACGAAACCGCCGCCGCCAGCCTCGGCATCCAGGTCGTCCGGGCCAAAATTCGGATTTTCGTTCTCTCCGCCGTTCTCGCTTCCCTGGCCGGCAGTCTCTTCGCCCACTGCTACACCTTCATCAATCCCGATTCCTTCACCATTTTCAATTCCATCGAACTGGTCACCATGGTGGTGATCGGCGGCCTGGGCTCGATCTGGGGGAGCCTCCTGGGCGCCTCCCTGATCATTCTGCTGCCGGAATTTCTTCACTTTTTTGAAACCTTTCGGGACATCATACACGGCCTCATCGTCGTCACGGTGTTGATCCTGCTCCCCCAGGGGCTGGTCTCGGGGCTGAAAGATCTGCTGCGCGTCAGGTCACTGATGAGTAAAAAAAATGCTCAAAATTGACGGAATCAGCAAACATTTCGGCGGCCTTCCAGCTCTTGAAGAAGTCTCCTTCAACTGCCGTGAGGGGATGACCACCGCTCTCATCGGACCCAACGGCGCCGGAAAATCGACCCTGATCAACTGCATCGCCGGCTCTTTGTTCCCCGATGCCGGAGTCATCCATTTCCAAAACCAGCGCATCGACGGCCTTCCCCCCCATCAGCGCCCTTACCTCGGCATCTCCCGCACCTTCCAGAACCTGGCCCTCTTTCCCAGGCTCACGGTGCTGGAAAACGTTCTGACCGGGCTGACGCCGGAAGCGGAACAGTCCTTCGTCAAATCGCTGCTGCGCCTTCCCGCCACCCGCCACCGGGAAAGACTGTTGCGGCTCAAGGCGATGGCCATGCTGGACAACTTCGGCCTCACCGACAAGGCCCGCTGGCCGGTCTCGATCCTCTCCTACGGGGACCGCAAAAGGGTCGAAATGGCCCGCGCCCTGGTCAGTGGTCCGCGCCTGCTGCTTCTCGACGAACCGGTGGCTGGACTCAATTCCGCGGAAACCGCCCGCATCGGCGCGGAAATCCGCCGCCTGCATGGAGCGGGTCTGACCATACTGCTGGTGGAACACGATATGGATCTGGTCATGAGCGTCTCCGACCATATCGTCGTTCTCGACGGGGGCCGGCTCATCGCTTCCGGCGCCCCGGAGGAAATCCGCACCAACCCGCGGGTGATCGAGGCCTATCTGGGGAGGATGAGCGTTACCGCCTGACCGAATGTCAAAACAGGGCCTTCGCCCTTCAGGCGGCTTGGCCTGGATCCGTCATCCGTCAATTGTCAGCGGTCATTGGTGATCGCCCGCCAATTACCGGGTGCCAGTCACCAATCACCAGTCACAGGGACCAAGTCATGCTCAAAATCGACAAGCTTTCCGTGCATTACGGCGCCGCCATGGCTCTCGACGGGGTCGATCTGACCGTGGAAGAAGGAGAGACGGTGGCCCTGGTGGGGGCCAACGGGGCGGGAAAGACGACGCTGCTGAAGGCGGTTCTGGGTCTGCTGACCCCCAGCGGCGGACGCATCCTCTTCCAGGGAGAGGATCTGAGCGGCCTTTCCCCGGCCAAAATCGTCGCCAGGGGGTTGGCCCTTTCCCCGGAAGGACGGGAACTGTTTCCCGATCTCACCGTGGCGGAAAACCTCCGTCTCGGGGCCGTCGCCCTTAAACTCGGCCGCGTCGAGGAAAAACGCCGCATGGCGGAGGTCGTCGCGATTCTGCCGATTCTGGCCGACAAACTTCAGCGCGTCGCAGGAACCCTCTCCGGCGGTGAACAACAGATGGCGGCCATGGGCCGGGCCCTGATGGCCAGACCGAAACTTCTCCTGCTGGACGAACCGAGCCTGGGACTTTCCCCTTTAATCACCGACCAGTTGTTTGATATCATCCGCCAGCTGGGCAGAAGCGGCACCACCATCCTTTTGGTGGAACAGAATGCCGCACGGGCCCTGGCCGCCTCCCGCAGGGCCTGGCTGCTGGCCAACGGGCGCATCGTCGATTCGGGGGAGAGCTGGCGGCTGCTCAACGACCCCCAGCTGCGACGCGCCTTCCTGGGCTCGGCGACGGAAAACAATCCAGGTGGCAGCCGACTCGGGGCCACCGGCCTGACCAATATAAGATTGGAGAAAAATCGCATGAACCAACAGCAATTCATCCCTTCCTTCCGCGACGAGCAGGAGCTTGCCGACCTCCAGTTGCGCGGCCTGCAGTGGACCGTCCGCCATGCCTTTGAGGGTTCCTCCTTCTATCGCGAACGGCTGGAAAAAGCCGGCATAGCCCCCGGCGACATCTCTTCCCTGGCCGACATCGTCAAGCTCCCCTTCACCACGGCCGACGATCTTCGGGACGGCTATCCCTTCCCCTTGCGGGCGGTCCCCTTTGAACAAATCGTACGCATCCACGCCAGCTCCGGCACCACCGGCAAGCGCAAGGTGCTCTGCTACACCCAGCAGGATGTGGACGACTGGATCCACTTTTTCGCCCGCGCCTACGCCATGGCCGGCGTCACTCCCCTCGACCGGGTGCAGATCGCCGTCGGCTACGGGGTCTGGACCGCCGGCGCCGGCTTCCAGTGGGGCTGCGAAAAGGTGGGCGCCATGGCCATTCCCATCGGGCCAGGCAACGTCGATCTGCAGTGCCAGTTTCTGATCGATTTCCAGCCCACCGTCTTCTGCAGCACCGCCTCCATGGCGCTGCTGATGGCGGAAGAAATCCACCGCCGCGAAATCGCTCACAAGATCAACATCCGCAAGGTCATCTACGGGTCGGAACGTTCCTCGCGGAGCATGCGCCAGAAGATCTCGGAACTCTTCGGCGGAGCGGAACTGTTCGACATTCCCGGCATGACCGAGCTCTACGGCCCGGGCACCGGGATCGAATGCAGCCACCACGACTGCATTCACTACTGGGGGGATTATTATCTTCTTGAAATCGTCGATCCCGACACACTTCAACCCCTGCCCGACGGTGACTGGGGGGAAATGGTGGTCACCACCCTGCGCAAGGAAGCGGCGCCGCTGATCCGCTACCGCACCGGCGACATCACCCGCATCATTCCCGGACGCTGCACCTGCGGCTCGCTGCTGCCCCGCCATTCCCGCCTCAAGGGGCGCACCGACGACATGTTCAAATTCCGCGGTGTCAACATCTACCCCTCCTCCATCGACGCCATCCTCTCCCAGATCCCGGGACTCGGTTCGGAATATCAGGTCCACCTCAGCCGGGACGAGGACAGCGGACGGGATTCGATGGTGCTCCAGGTTGAAAAGGGAAAGGGAGTGGAAAAGGAACGGGTCCCGGAAATGACGGCCGAAATCTCCCACCAGGTCAAGAAACAGCTGCTGGTCTCGGTGGATATCGCCGTTGTCGACTACGGCACCCTTCCCCGCTCGGAGAAAAAGAGCCAACGGATATTCGACCAGCGGATCAAGGATTCGGTGGTCTGACGGAAACAATGAAAAACTTGACAGAAGGGAGACAGGTCATGAAAAACGGAACGGCACTCTTCACGGTTATGGCGTTGGGGCTTTTTCTATGCTGGAGTAACGCCTCCAGCGCCGCGGAGAACATCCGTCTGGGCGCCTTCTTCGACCTCTCCGGACCGGCCAGCAACATCGGCACGCCGACCCGGCTGGTGGCGGAAATGGCCGTGGCGGAAATCAACAAGGCAGGCGGGGTTGACGGCCGCAAACTGGAGCTGATGATCGGCGACACCGAAGGGAATCCGGCCAAAGCCGCGACGCTGGCCAAAAAATTCATCTACAAGGACAAGGTCGCGGCCATCATCGGCCCGACCCGTACCGGCACCGGCATGACGGTCAAGCCGATCGTGGAGAAGGCCGGGATACCGACCTTCATGACAGTAGGAGGCGATCCGATCATCATGGGGGGCAAATTCGGTTCCTATGAATACGTCTTCAAATCCCCCCAACGCTCCGAAGTCGCGGTGAAGCGGCTCTTCACCTATCTGCGCGACAACAAACTGAACCGGGTGGCCCTGCTTTACGCGGCCGACAGCTTCGGCAAGGACGGCGCCGAGTGGATGGAAAAACTCGCCCCCGAGTTCGGCATCACCTTCGCCGCCCAGGAATCCTTCGGCCCCCAGGATACCGACATGACGGCCCAGCTGACCCGGCTCAGGAACGCCGCGCCCCAGGCCATCATCTGCTGGACCATCGGACCGGCCGGGGCCATCGTCGCCAAGAACCGGCACCAGTTGGGAATCGACCTTCCTCTCTTCCAGTGCCACGGCCTGCCCGATCCCAAATACATCGAGCTGGCGGGCGCCGCCTCGGAGGGAGACCGCATGCCCTCGACCAAGCTGCTGGTCGCCGCGCAACTTCCCGACAGCGATCCCCAGAAAAAGACCATCCTCAACTTTATCCATCTTTACGAAGAGGTCTATGACTTCGACCGGCAATTCCCGATCAACACCCACTCCGGCTACGCCTGGGACGCCGTGACCATCGTCGCCGAGGCGATCCGCAAGGCCGGAACCGAACCCAAGGCCCTGCGCGACACCATCGAGGCGACCAAAAACTTCATCGGCGTCTCAGGGATCTATAATCTGACCGCCGAGGACCATAACGGCCTCGACGTCGATTCCATGGTCATGGTCGAGGTTCACCAGGGAGGGTTCGTCCTGGCCCGGTAAAACCCGGCAGGGGAAAAGATCCGGCGGCGCCCAGCGGAAATTCCAGGGTCTTGCCGCCGCCGAGTTCAAAGACATTTCCGCCGAAACCTATGCAGACCGAGGGAGCCAGGCCGTTGCGCAGAGCCCGGATGCCGATCCGCTCATGGCTGCATTCCACCTCCAGCAGCTGGCCGCGATAAAGGAGGCGCAGGGTCAGGCGTTTGAGCTCATCGGGAAGGCGGGGATCGAACCAGAGCGCGTCCTGGCGGGTCTCTATCCCCAGGTAGCAGCGCTGCACCAGATCGACGGTACCGGCCATGGCGCCCAGGTGAATCCCCTCGGGAGTGGTTTCCCCCTGGACATCGCGGACATCGCTTTCCAAAGCGCGGATGAAAAGCTTCCAGGACCGTTCCCGGTCGGAACGGGCCAGCACCCAGGAATGGACCAGCTGGCTCAGGGTGGAGCCGTGAGAGGTGCGGTAGAGATAATAATCGGTATTGCGTTTGACCATCCCCTCGTCAAAGGGATAGCCCAGCCGTTCGAAGAGGGTTTTCAGCTCGGTTTCGGAAAAGAGGTAAAAGAGCATCAGCACGTCGGCCTGCTTGGAAAGCTTGTAGCGGTTGGGGCTGTCCCCTTCCGCCTCCAGGATTCGGTCGAGCCGCATCACATCTCCGTAGCGGGCCCGGTATTTCGCCCAGTCGAACTCCTGTAGCTGGTCGTACCCTTCGAACTGGCTGATGATGCCGTCGTCATGGAAGACGATCCGCATCTTGCGGCTGATCTCCTCCCATTCGCCGATTTCCCGCGGCTGCAGATCGATGGTGTCGCACAAGGCGGCGCGCTGATCCTCGGGAAGAATCTCCAGCAGCTCCAGCGCCCGGCACAACAGCCAGACCGTCAGCAGATTGGTATAGGCGTTGTTGTTCAGTCCCTCCCCCTGTTTTCCCGGATAGTCATCGTGGTATTCGTCGGGACCCATCACGCCGTGGATTTCATAGCGGTCGAGGGCGGGGTTGTAGTGGGCGGCGCTGCAGAAAAAGCGGGCGATTTCGAAAATCATCTCGGCGCCGCAAAAAGACATGAATGCCACGTCGCGAGTAACCTGGTAGTATTGCCAGATGTTGCAGGCGATAGCCAGATTGACATGCCGCTGCAGGCTGGAATTGTCGGCCAGCCAGCGGCCCGAGCGGGGGTTGAGGTGGACTTTCTGACTCTCCTCGCGACCGCTGCTGCCGCTCTGCCAGGGAAACATGGCCCCCCGGAACCCGGCCTCGCGGGCATTGATGCGGGCCTCGTCCATTCGCCGGAAGCGGTAGCGGAGCAGCGCCCTGGTGATCTCCGGAAAGCGCAGATTGAGCAGCGGCATGATGAACAGCTCGTCCCAGAAGATATGGCCGCGATAGGCCTCGCCGTGCCATCCTCGCGCCGGCACGCCGACATCCAGATCGATGGAATGGATCGACACCGTCTGCAGCAGATGAAAAAGGTGGAGACGGAGAATCATCACCGTCTCCGGCCCGTTCCCCTCCACATCGATGGCGAACCGTTGCCAGATATGCCTCCAGGCCCGCTCCTGATGATCGGCCAGTTCCTCGAAATCGACCGCCCTGGATACCGCCAGCACCGCCGCTTCACCGCATTCGGCGACCGCCCAATCGCGGGAGGTGTACAGGGACACGACCTTCTCGATCCGCACTTCTTCCCCGGCTGCCAGTTCCAGCACAAAGCGGTGCGCCGCGTAACCAGGCTCGTCGATCGTTGCCGGCGGCTGTCTGTCCAGCTTGCCGTTCTTGAAGACCCGGGTCCTCAACCCTTGCGCCAGGGTAATTCCGGATTGACTGGTTCTAACCTTGAGACAGGCAATCCTCTCATGGGGACAGATGTTTTCCACAGGGATCAGGTGGCGGTTGTTCAATTCCCGGTAACGCTGAACCCCGGCGTTGGCCACCCGTCCATCCAGGGCGGATTCAAACTCCACCTCTCCGGCCCAGTTTTCAGCGATGAGGGTCACGCTTTGGGCGCCGAGATGGGGCCATTTCTGATGGACCAGCCGCCGTTCCTTCAGGGTGGAAACCCGGCCGCCGCCATCCCGGAAACGTACCAGGCGCAGCAGGATGCCGCGCCGCATATCGAGTTCCTGGCGGTAATCGAGCAGCTCCGCTTTCGAAGCATCGAACCACTCCCCTCCCCCGACGCGGAATCGCAGCAGCAGCCAATTGGGGAAATTGACCAGATCCTCGTTTTCCACCGTCATCCCGGCCAGTTCCGTTTTCAGCCGGTTGTAGCCCCCGGCCAGATAGGTGGCGGGATAGTGGATGCCGTCGGCTTCCGCTTCAAAAGCGGCGCCGCGAGTGGCGAAATAGCCGTTGCCCAAGGTGCAGAGGGTTTCCCGTAAACCTTCCCCATCGGGATTGAACCCCTCGTAAATCAATGACCAGGTGTCCAACCTTTGACCCGCCATGGGCACCCTCCTTATAAAATGACAGCCAAATTTTCCAGAAACCGGCGAACCTCATCGGTATTGTTCAGGGCCAGGCGCGCCGCCGTCGGCCGCGAATCATCCCGCACCACGATCCCCACCCCATGCTTTTCCAACACCAGAAAAGCATCCTCGTCGGTCAGGTCATCGCCGATGTAGAGGGGCATCACCCCGGGGCGAGCGAGATCGAGGGTTTTCAGCAGATAGGCCACCGCCTTCCCCTTGTGCCAGTCCAGGTCGGGACGCAGTTCATAGATCTTTTTGCCGCCGGTTGTCCGCAACCGGGGAAAGGAAGCCGCCACCCGGTCAAAAACGCGGCGGACGCCCACCTCATCGGCGGGCGAAACCCGCCGGAAGTGAACGGCGAT
The DNA here is from genome assembly GCA_012512925.1 of Desulfuromonadaceae bacterium. GTDB lineage: Bacteria > Desulfobacterota > Desulfuromonadia > Desulfuromonadales > JAAYDE01 > JAAYDE01. Next base: position 9,554 of record JAAZDE010000165.1, on the reverse strand, counting down.
GGCGTATTTCTTTCTCTCCACCTGGCTCCCTTCAATCCCGGCGAGTTGCTCTTCCAACTCCTTTTCGGCGCCGTCGAGATCGGCAAGATAGCTTTTCCCTTCCTCCAGTTCGATCCGCTCGCCGGTAGGACGGTAGATATCGAAACCGTGACTCCCGGCATAACAGATTTCCTCCAGACCGACCAGGTTGCGCACATCCTGAAGATCCCGGCCGCTGATCACCGCCACCGTCGCCCTGGTGGCCAGAAGGCGCACGGCATCCTTCATTTCGGGCGCCAGACGGGCCATTTCCGGTCGCTCCACAATCGGCGTCAGGGTACCGTCGTAATCAAGAAAAACCGCCAGTCTGCGGGCATCGGACGCCGACCAGAGCCGGTAGAAATGGCTCAGGGCCGATGGAAGTTCCAGTGTGTTTCTTTCCGCCATGCAATCCTCCAAAAAATGTTTGATGAACCCTCTTCAAACTCTTAATTTACCGCCGCCGGATGCCGCGGATCAGTCTGTCCACAGGTTGTTTCCGGCGCCCAAAAGTGGCTCGAAAGGTTTGTTTCAATTGAAAAAAGATGTAATTATCCGGAAATACTGGTTAACTTATTATACCCCCTCTTCTCTCGATCTCAATAACTGTTCTCCGTCCGCTGAAACTTGAACCGCAGAATACCGCGCAATATCCTCGAAAAGGCCAAAAAAAAAGACCCGAAGGGTCTCTCAAACAAAGCCACGTCGGGCAGAAGCAACGAGGCAGTCAACGGGTTGAATTCCAGGTCAATTTGGGCTCAGGTCTGGCCGAACATCCTCATCTCCTCGGCCCAGTCATCCAAAGCCTTTTTCCACACCCCTTCCTGCTTGACAAATTCGCCCGGGACTTTTTTCATTAGTTCTTCGATCCGGGCCCGATTTTCCTCCACCGTTTTGGCAAGTTTCTCATAGGCTTCAATCCGGGCTTTGTTCGAGGCGATCAAATCCAGGTTGGACTTGATTTTCTCATCTTCGGAAGCAATCAGGTCACGGTTTCGCTGCACCTGCTTGGTGAGCCTTGCAAACTCCTTTTCCAGCTCGGCCAATTTTTCCTCAGCGGCTTTTTTGATTTTCTCGGGCATGGGTTACCTCCTTTGACGGTAAGTGGCAGTGAAATAATGGGAAAATTTCCCGGATAGGACTCTTTGTAATTAATTATGGCACGTTTCAAAAATTTTTCACGTAACCGTTAAATCTTTTCAAAACAGGGTTTTTCCCCGGGGAGGCAAAGAAACCTACAGGGAGCTCTCCTGCTTGATTATTGACCGGCGAAGGGTTACCCTGCCGCCGACATGTTTTTCGACGGCAAGCCGGAATCGGTTTCGCCGGTAAATTTCAGGAGAAAAATCATGCACAACCTGATCGCCAGGTATGGTTTGTCCCCTCATCCGGAAGGCGGTTATTTCAAGGAAATCCACCGCTCCCGGCAAACGGTGGAATCACCGCCAACAGGCTTACGGCGCCGGGCGGTGACGCACATATACTATTTGCTTCCCCAGGGAGAACTCAGCCGCTTTCACCGGGTCCGGCAGGATGAAATCTGGAGTTTTTACGAAGGATCACCCCTCCGCCTGGTAACCTTCGACGGGACGGGAGTCCAGCAGCGGATTCTTGGACCCGGCGCCGGCTACGCCGGAGTGGTGGAGGGAGGATTTTTTCAGGCCGCCGAATCGCTGGGTGACTACAGCCTGGCGGGTTGCACCGTGGCGCCCGGTTTCGAGTTCGAGGATTTCTGTTTTTTGACCGAGCTTCCCGATCTGGCCCGGACCCTTGAGGAAAACTTCCCCGCCTATCGCCGCTTTCTGTAAGGATTTCTGTTCGCGCCGACCACCTGACTGCTCGGAATCCCCCAGCAGGAAGCAATGACCGCCGGCTCACTTCTCGGCATCAAAACCACTGTCAACGAATTCGTCGTCTATCTGCACATGAGTCAAAAGAGAGTGCTTATCAGATACCAGGTATAGCCGATATAACAGAGCAGCAGGACAGAACCCTCGACACGGTTGATACGGCCCGGCCCCCGGAAACCATAGCCAAACAGAAAAAGGGAAACCGTCAGCCCGGCCATGACCAGAATATCACGGGAGAAAACCTCAGGCTCCGCCGACACCGGCCGGATAACCCCGGCGATGCCCACGACGGCCAGAGTGTTGAACAGGTTGGAGCCAAGTATATTGCCGAGAGCGATGTCATGCTCCCCTTTGCGGGCGGCGATCAGCGACGACGCCAGTTCCGGCAGCGACGTACCGACGGCGACAACGGTCAGGCCGATAATCAGGTCGCTGACACCCAAGCCATGGGCGATTGCCACGGCCCCCCAGACCAGGATGCGGGAGCTGACCAACAGAAGCAAAAGACCCGTGCCAAGCCAGAAAATCGCCCGGCGGATCGGCATAACCTGAATGGCCAGTTCGCGTTCCATCTCGTGTCCCAGGCTATCCGCTTTGGTCCTCATCCCCTGCCAAATGGTCCAGGCCATCAGACCGAGGAACACCGTCAACAAGGCCAGTGCGTCGGCGCCAGTGATCTCCCCGTCCCGGAGTTGCCAGGCGGCCAAGGCGGTGACGCCGGTCAGGAGCGGCAACTCCCGGCGCAATACCTGTGAATGGACTGCGATGGGGCTGATCAGCGCGGTCAGTCCGAGAATCAGGGCGATGTTGGTGATGTTCGACCCATAGGCGTTGCCGAGGGCGATGCCGGTATTCCCTTGCCAGGAGGCCAGGGCCGAAACCACCATTTCCGGGGCGGAGGTGCCGAAACCGACAATGACCATGCCGATCAGCAGGGGGGGCATTCCAAAGTGCCGGGCGGTGGCGGCCGAACCTTCGACAAAGCGATCGGCGCTCCAGACCAGCAGCATCAATCCAAAAACAACGGCAAAAGTGGCGGCTATCATGGACTTTCCTTATTCCCCGGCAAGTTTCAGAAAAAAATCCCTTTCATAAACATTTTGAAAAACCTTTGTCAGGCCCGAATTATCTTATCAGAAATCGGTAATTTTCAATGAATTTCGATTAGGCTCGAAAAAGGGGGAATGTGTTCTGGCGGACCTTCGCAAGAAAATCACAAGGAAAATTTTTACACAAAAAAAGGGGAACACCCCAGAGCGCATTCCCCGTCAATAGTTAATTTTCTACATTAATTATTAAGATAAAAACCCTTATCAAAAGGAATTTTTATTTTATTTTACTCCTGCGGTCAAGAATCGGTTTGTAATCTTGAACGTTATCCTGGAATTGGTCCTTGCACCTTTCCAGGCATTGCGGATCGCCGTGGCATTTGTCCTTACAGGGAACATATCCGGTGATATTCCGGCACCTGTCCATGCACATCTCCCTGATCTCGAAGCAGGAGAAATCCTTCATCACCTTTTCCTCCGTCTCGGTCTTCTTGCAGCTCTCATAAGCATCCCGGCAATTCTGCGAACATTCACTGGAACTGATCATGCCCGGTGATGAGGCCATTACATGGACCGGCATCAACAACAGTCCCAGAAGAGCAATTACACCAAAGTTCCATTTCTGCATTTTTGAACCTCCTTTTGTGTCACCAGTTGGCGTTAGGGAGCCTTGAGAGTCTCTCCCAATGATTTCAACGCTTCGTCGCTTTTCTTCGACGGCCCGGCATCCTTGCCGCCAGGCCGGACAAATCCACCAGAGCCCTTCTCCGGGGCAAAAGGGGAATAGGTTCGAATACCCTGATCTTTTATGAGGGTGTTCAAAAATTGCGGATCGACAAAAGCCCTGCCGCCCTTCCACTCTACATAAATCCACTGATCCGGGGTGTTTTGATATCGTTCTCCGCCCAGGACATAGCCCTTCTCAATCTGCTTCCCGGTCAGGTTCAGAGAAGAGGAAGGAGGAAAATAAGGAGGTTCGGCCCGGTGGTAGCCGTCATCCCCCCAATGGTATTTACGAAAATACATAGCAAAAGACTGATCCCCAGCGACAATCCGTTCGAAACCGTAGGGAACGGCCGTGGCGTTTATCCTCAGATGGCCGTGGCGGGCTTCCGATCGGGTCCCTTTGCTGGTGTAGGTCAGATAATGTTCGACTTCGAGAGAACCGCCAGCTTCGGCCCGATCCGGAAACAGGGCCAGGCAGCAGGTCAAAACGACCCAGGCAATCTTCATTTGTTTCACCTCAAACCATATCGATGCAAAAATAAAACCAAGAATCGGCACTCCTCGGCGGGCTGCTAGAAAATACTTTCATCCCCGTCGACAATCAGCCTCCCCAGTACGTCGCCAAGATTGAGGACATTTTCTACGGCGCCCCGTAAAGGACGGCCAGCCCCGTCAAGACAGACAAAAACATCACCGCCGCCGGTATCAAACACCTCGGGATCGAGAATCACCCGGTTCAGCCCCGGGCAGCCCTGGAAAAACTCCCGCTGTTTCAACTGGTCGACCGATGTGGCCTCGATTCGTATCTGCGAGTATCCCCCGCGGGCAAAGGTTTCAAGAATGAGAGGCTTTCCCGGATGCGGACGGCCGTAAAAACCCATCCGGTAATTAACGAAGGTGGTCAGGAAATCCGCCGCGGCGGTCCCTTTTTTCATGGCCAGGAAGACCGGTTTTCCTTCCTTGCCGTTTTTGATGCGGACATAGCGCACCGATTCTCGATCATAGTCAAAATCGTATCTTTTCACCCTGACCTTGACCCCGTTGCCATCCTTTTTACTCACGGTCTGCTCAAAACGCAAAGGGCGGAATTTTGCGTCAGGTCCGAGCTCCATTACCGCCTGATAGGTCTGCCGCCGATCACCCGAAAGTTTGCTGGCGACCCCCAAGGTCCAGGCATCGAGAAGGGCCCGATATTGTCCCTGGCCCTCCTCGCGAAAGCTGATCTCCGCTTTGGCCACCTGGTCAAACCCAAACACGCTTATATCGTAGAGAAACTTTTCCGTGAGGGATGGGGGAACGGAAGTGGCAGGAACTATCGGTGAGGTCCGTGAAGACGGCCATGATCTGCCGGCGCCAAGGGACACCAAAAGAGTCAGAAGAATCGGCACCAAAACTTTTTTCAACGATGGATGGCTCCTCATAAAAAGGGATTATTTTCAAAGAAAATGTTATTTGCCCTGAAAAAGTTACCAGAAAATCCGGAATGGATCAGTGGATGGTGAAGGCACCTTCTCCGAAGAAGTGTTTGTCCGCAAAAACAGCCACAGGGTAGCTGCCTGGGGACCAGTGTCCGGCGGAGTTTCCGCCCCCGTAAAAACGAAGACTCTGAAATCTGAGAGGAAGAATATTCGAAAGATCGCCTCTTGTATCCCCATCGGTAGCGCGATGAAATCCTGTGAGCCACTCCTCGCGCCAGTATCCCGGCTTCGTTCGGACCACGATGTCCTCCCCCCGACGCACGCTCCTGAAAAAAGCGAAGGGGACGGAAATGGTCTCATCGCGGCCGGCAGCCTGCCAGGAGGGAAAAACGAGATAATACCTCCTGCTGTTCTTGTTTGTTCGATAGTAAAGGCCGGTCACGCGCACCCGCCGGGAAACTTCATCCCCCCGGTCCCATAAACCGTTGGTCACTACGGCGCCACCGGTGAGAGACAGAGGGAATCCGGTCAGTGAAAGAAGCAGCACCCAGGAAAAGAAACGTTGGGCCGAAGAGCGCCCACGCAGCCATAAAAAAACCACCATGAGGAAGAGGCCGGCGACGGGAGCTGAAAGGATGAGCGCATCCACCATCAACCGATTGCCGACCGGTTTATAGGCTGCCAATCCGAAAACCAGCGCCAATACCCCACCCACAACCAGAAAACCGCAGAACACAAACAGCAGCGCCAGCCCGATTCTGGCCACCGGCGGCCGGCGGTCCATTGCAAAACACTGCTGGTAGCAGGAGGTGGAATGGCCGGCGGAGGAAAATCCGCCGGACAGGCCTTTCAAAAGCTCCAGATACTTCTCCAGCGGCACTGAGGCGAGGTTTTTATTGCGGAAAGGCGACAGGACAAGAGACAAATCCTCTCTGGCGAAAACTATCTGCTGCAACGGAAACCCAAGGCCGAAAAGCGCCTCTATCTGTCGCCTCAGTCCTTGATCCGCAAGGGAGGATAGAACTTCCGCATCCTGCTCCGTATCGAGATTAAAAGCCTGATCGAAAACGGCATCTCCGGTCGGCAATTCGGCCGCAAGCCCGATGCCTGCGGCGAACCGGTCGTACCAGGATTTCCGCCGGATCACCAGCTTTACCGGGCCGGGAATGTGGAGGCGAATCCTCAGTGAGGGTGGTCTGTTCTTGGAACCCATCCGGTAGCGGCACGAATAGGGACTGCCGTCATGACGCCCCTCGAGCAGGTCTCCCCTGAACATCGATTTCCGGGAGATCGTGCCGTGAACCCTCCGGGACAGTTCCTCAAAGGATTGGCGAATCCGGGCCTGCCGCCGAATGTAAAAAAGAAAAAATCCCAGGACAATGGCGATGCCGATGATCAGAGGGAAAAAGAGAGCGATACTGAAGGGACACATGGGTTTTTCCAGGAGTCTAAGGGGATCGAAGGGACCGGCTGCGGCCGAAGCTGCCACGGCAGTTCATTTCAGGAAAAGACGAAGCGGGCCGCGGGACGTGATTTGGCATCGGAGGCGGTTCCCTCATGCCATTCATATTGCGGGCCAAAATTATCACAACTAAATTGACGCTGTCGACTACTGAGATTCCCCGGTCTGTTCAGCGGACTGTTGAAAAACTTCGTCCTGAACTGACCAGAGGCCAGGCGCAAATTTTATTTTTTTCGATTCGGTTCAACTCGTCCGTGTGACGCCCGATACCAAGGATTCCTCTTTTTCGATTAAAAAAAGCGCATAGTGAACCACGAGGCCGCGATCGCCGCGACAACCGGAAAAACAAGTCCGTCGGCAAAATAAGAGACAAGGGCCGCTACGAAAACACCGGCTATGCCCGCTATCGGCTTTTCAGGGAATGATTCAATAATACCTGGGAAAATTAAGGCACCGAGTGCCGCCACCGGCATAATGTTTAAAAAAGTAGCGAGAAATGGCGGCATTCTTCTCCCTTTGGACAATAGTACCGGGGCAACGCGGATGACATAATTGACTATGGCGCCGCCGATGATAACAGCCATTATGGTTTTATCCATTTTTACGGAATTCCCTTTCGCCTGGACTTTTTTTCAATGCATTTTGCCGAGACAAAAAGATCGTTGCCGCCAATGAGGCTATGATCATGGCAATGGCCAGGGACCACCCCGCCGACAGCTTAAGGACATAATAGAAAAAGGTGTTGAGCAGCGCTGCGCCGAGTGCGGTAAGAAAAGCAATCAGCTTGTCTTTCTTGATTTCGGGAACTAAAAGCGCCGCGAACAGCGCGAACAGGGCAACCTGCATCGCGGCGCTCAATGCCGGTGGCAGAAAAGTGCCGGCAAAAAATCCCGCCACGGTGCCTAAAACCCATCCCGACCAGGATGTCAGCTGCAGCCCCGCCATGAAACGTACATTGACATTGCCGCTATCCACCATGGCCACGGAAAAAACCTCATCGGTGACCGCAAAGGCCGCAAGATACTTTTCCAGATTATTTTTATATTTAACTTTGATCAACAATGATGCGGTCATCAGGAAGTATCTTAAATTGATCAGAAAAATGGAAAAGACAATTTCCAGAGGAAAGGCGCCCGAGGCGATAAGGTTTATGGCCAGAAACTGGGCCGCCCCGGTCAGATTGGTCGCGGAAAAAAGGATGGATTGCAATCCCGACAGCCCCGCCCCTCTCGCCAGCAGCCCAAACGCCGTGGACGCAGTAAAATAACCGATAAATATGGGGATGGCGGACACCGCTCCGCGCCTGAAGTCGCAATTGAAAAAATTCATGTCGGAATGCATTTCCAAAATACTTTGGCCATCGATTGAAACCGCCATAACGACATTTGGCACATTGAATGACCGACAATATCCCTTGTCTCGACCGATAAACCACGAAAAACATGTACCTTGGATGGCTTGGCCCGATTTGTTTAACGGACATAGATCAAAGATTGGGACGAATTTTCGCGGTATCCGTTCTGCCGTAATTCTCGTCAAAACCGTGCCGATTTTACACTCCTTGAAAAAATGCTCCAACTCAAACTTAGCCAAAACAGGTTTTGGAAATATTTAAGGGGAATTACCGCAAAAAACCCTTTGCCAACAATTAAAATACCGAGAGCGTTCCCCTCTTTTCCCAAAAGGCCGGGACAAAAACCCTCGAGTAACTCTGCCACAATCCTCCCGGCGTCTCGGCGGATTTGACGGGAAAGGATGGAAGATATAACCCGGGCGAACTGCAAGGGGATGGCTGTGCTCTGGCCATTAACATGCCGACACTGTAGAATGTCCATGGCGGATTTTTTCAGAAAACCCATATTCAACAAGGCTGATCACCAATGAAAAAAAGGAAATCTCTAATTGCCAAAGCAACAGGGCTGAGGGTGAAAAACTGTTTCCTGATCCTGTCAACAACGGCATTCCTTATTCTCTCCAGTTCAAACCTTTTGTTGTCTGCGGCCTCTGCGGAGTATCATGGGGACCCTGCCAAAATCACCCTGGAGCGATTCAACTCACCGGCAGGGCAATTCTCGGTCTCCATCCCATCCGGTTGGAGCCGGATCGAGTCCTACCCCTATAAGATGGACGACACGGTTACCGGTATTATGATCGAAGGACCTGAGAATATGGAAGGAGCGCCCATGACGATGGCTGTCCTTCATTACGCGGGCAGCGGGTGGATAAAAGGTGTGGACCACTATATCAAGATGATTCTGGCGACGCCAACCCGGCTCGACGGCGAAAAAGCGACGGAATTCTCCGATGTCAATATCGCCGGAATAAAGGGCACGACGTTCACTTTTAAAAAATTTCATCTTGTCGTCCTCCCCTTTCGCCAACCGCCGATGGAAAATGGGGTGATTTACGAAATGAAGCCGCCCACCAGGAAGGTGGCAATGGTTGTCCGGCACCTCGTTCTACCGGCGAAGCCAGGATTCTATTCGCTTTGGTTTGAAGTTCCCGAGGACAGATACAGCGAATTTTCCGGTACTTTTGACAGGGTCGTAAAGTCGTTTTCCTGTCAGGGGAAATAGCTCACGGTTAATGGCGAGGCATTAATCAGCCGAGAAATCATTTGGAGACGACCTAAACTTCTCTCAGTATTTGGAAGTGCCGATGGGAAAAGAGTTTGGCTTGGTGTGATCCCTGCAATCAATTTATTTACCAGCGGCAAAGAACCCAAAAAGATGACAGGGCTTGGCGATCAAGGAGAACTTATGAATAAAAAAGGCTTTAAGGTGAAGCTGCTGTCAAGAGCTCTTTTAATTATCGGAATAATCGCATTTAACGCTGCCGTTTCCACAGGCTCTGATAAGGCGTCAAGTCACAGGGAATATACATCTTCCGGAAATTACTTTCGGTGCACTATCCCCGACGGCTGGAGCGTTCATGCCCCCTCGGGTTTTGGTTTATCTGAGGATGAAAAAAAAGTCTATGGCGCGGTATTTTCCGGTCCGTATGTCGAAGGACAGGCTGCGCCGGAAATTTC
>JAAZDE010000022.1 GCA_012512925.1 Desulfuromonadaceae bacterium | reverse complement strand
TCGGTGGACCGTGCGCTTTCAATCCTGAGCCGTTGGCCGATTTCATCGATGCCGCTGTCATCGGTGATGGTGAGGAGGCGATTCTGGAAATCTGCCGCGAACTGCGCGTCGCCAAGGCGGGGCGTGAGTCCCGAGCGGCGATGCTGGATCGTCTTGCCGCCATCGATGGGGTCTATGTCCCTTCCTTGTTCTCGGTGGATTACAAGGCGGATGGAACCATCAGCGGCATCGAGCCGTTGCGCCGCGATTATGCCAGGGTGAGGCGGCGCTTCCTGGCAGACCTTGACGGCGCTCCTTTCCCAACTTCCCCTATTATCCCTTTTATGCAGACCATCCACAACCGGGTGGCGGTGGAGATCTGCCGCGGCTGCACCCGTGGCTGCCGCTTCTGTCAGGCCGGCTTCATCTACCGCCCGGTACGGGAACGGCGGCCGCAAACCATCGACGCCATCATCAGCGAGGCGCTGGTGCGCAGCGGCTATGAGGAGGTCTCCCTGCTCTCCCTGTCGGCGGGAGACTATGGGCCGATCGAGCCGCTGCTGACGCATCTGATCCGGAAACTGGGATCGCGCCGCATCGCCGTCTCCCTGCCCAGCCTGCGCATCGGTTCCCTCAGCGACGAAATGCTGACCGAGATCCGCAAGATCCGCAAAACCGGCCTGACCCTTGCGCCTGAGGCGGGCACCGAGCGGCTGCGGGGGGTCATCAACAAGGGAATCAGCGAGACCGATCTTGTGGCGGAATGCCACAGCGCTTTCGAACTCGGCTGGCGGTTGGTTAAGCTCTACTTCATGATCGGCCTGCCCACTGAGGAGCACGCCGATCTGCAGGGAATCATCGATCTCTCGAGCCGGGTCAAAGCCTGCGGCCGGGGGACGCCGGGGGGGGCGGACGTCAATGTTTCCGTTTCCACCTTCGTACCCAAGCCGCATACTCCATTCCAGTGGGACCCCCAGATTTCCATCGAAACCACCGAGTCCCATCATCGCTTCCTGCGTGACGGCTTGAGCCGGAGGAAACTCCGCTTTAAGCACCATGATCCGCGTCTCTCCTTTCTGGAGGGGGTTTTCGCCCGCGGCGACCGGCGGCTGGGGAAGGTGCTGACGACGGCGGTTGCCCTGGGGTGCCGTTTCGACGCCTGGAGCGAGCATTTCAATTTCACCGCCTGGCTGGAAGCCTTCACCATCCACGGCATTCGCCCCGAGTGGTATCTGCGGGAGCGGGGCCGGACGGAAATCCTCCCCTGGGACCATCTCGACGCCGGCATTGACAAGACGTTTCTGGAGCGGGAACGGAACAGGGCCACAACCGGCGAGGCGACTCCCGACTGCCGATCGGGCCAATGCAGCCAATGCGGGGTCTGCGATTTCATCCGCATTTCAAACCGTCTGGCGTCCTCTGGGTCTTTGGAAAGGGAGGCGGAAGTGATGGCGCCGGCGACGGTTGCCCAGGAGAATCCGGTCAGACAGATCATCCGCCTGCGCCTGGCCAAGACCGGCAAGAGCCGTTTTCTCGGCCACCTCGAATTTATGACCGTCATCCACCGGGCGGTGCGGCGCGCCCGTATTCCGGTCCGGTTTTCCGAGGGGTTTCACCCCGCGCCGCGTATCGCCTTCGGGGATGCCTTGCCCACCGGCATCGAGAGCCTGGCGGAAATCATCGATATCGAGTTGCGGGAGCCGATGAGCCCCGAGATGGTGTTCGACCTTCTCAACCGCGAGTTGCCGGAAGGGATCCGCGCCGGCGAGGCTCATCTGCTCGCCCCCGGAAGTCTGTCGCCGGGGGAGAGCGTGGCCTCATGCCGCTACAGGATTCCTTTGCCGGAGGGTTGTCCGGAAGACCTGGAGGCCCGCATAGGGGCCTTTCTGGCCGGCGGCGAGGTTCCCGGGGAGCGAATCCACAAGGGGCGGCGCCAGGAGGTGGATCTGCGGGCGAATGTCGAATCGGCGGCGCGGCAGGGGGATTCCCTGGTGTTGACGATAACCCGGGGCAGCCCTTTCCCGGTTGCCGCCTATCTTCTCGAATGTTCCCTGGAATGGCTCAGAAGTCAGAAAATTGTCAAGGCGGACATAAAACTTAAATCGACTTAAGCTAGAATTTCAGTTAAATTGCATACATTCAATGGATTGTCCCGTGTTTCGGGGCAAGCGATGGACAGGAGTATTCATGAGCAAGGAACTTGTGGTCAATTCTACCTCCCATGAAACCAGGGTCGCCCTGATGGAAAACGGCCACATTGCGGAGCTCTATATCGAAAGGGGCCACGAAAAAGGCCTGGTCGGCAACATCTATCTGGGCAAGGTGATCCGGGTTCTGCCCGGCATGCAGGCCGCTTTCGTCGACATCGGCCTGGAGAAGGCGGCTTTTCTCTACGTCGCCGATGTGCGCACCGAGATGGAGGCTCTGGAGCGGCTTTTCGACGACACCTTGTCCGATGTCCGGGGGGGGCGAGGCGAGGAAAACGGGCTTGCTCCTCTTCCGCCCATCGAGGAGTTGCTCCAGGAGGGGCAGGAGATTCTGGTCGAGGTGGCCAAGGAGCCGATCGGCACCAAGGGAGCCCGCATCACCTCCTACATCACCCTTCCCGGACGGCACCTGGTCTTCATGCCGACGGTTGACCATATCGGCATCTCGCGCCGTATCGAAAACGAGGACGAAAAGGAACGCCTGCGCAACATCATCGACCAGCTCCGCAAGCCGGGCACCGGCTTCATTGTCCGCACCGCAGCGGAGGGGAAGACCCGGGAAGACCTGGAGATGGACGTCGCTTATTTGGCCGGGGTGTGGGAGGATATCCAGCAGCACCAGGTAAAGAAGATACCCCCTTGTCTGATCCATTCCGATCTCGATGTGACCAGCCGGGTGCTGCGTGACATCCTGACCGAGGATGTGGAACGTCTGATCGTCGATTCCGAGGATGAGTTCCGCAAGATCAACCGCTTTCTGCAGACTTTCATGCCGAAATTGAAGATTTCCGTGGAGCTTTACGGAGGGGATGACCCGATTTTCGACGCCTTCGGCCTCGAAATCGAGATCGCCCGCGCTCTGGGGCGCAAGGTCTGGCTCAAAAGCGGCGGCTACATCACCATCGACCAGACCGAAGCGCTCACCGCCATCGATGTCAATACCGGCCGTTTTGTCGGCAAGCGCAATCTCGAGGATACCATCTTCAAAACCAATCTGGAGGCGGTCCGGGAGATCGCTTTTCAGCTCCGGCTGCGCAACATCGGCGGATTGATCATCATCGATTTCATCGACATGGAGCGAGAGATTCACCGCGAAAAGGTTCACGGGGCGCTGGAGGAGGCCCTTCACAACGACCGCAGCAAAACCAACATTCTCAAAATATCGGAACTGGGATTGGTGGAGATGACCCGCAAGCGGGTCAGGGAGAGTCTTGGCCGCACCCTCTGCGAACCCTGCCCCTACTGCGAGGGAAAAGGGTATGTCAAGAGCCGGCCCACCGTGGCCTACGAGATATTGCGGGAGGTGGAGCGGGAGATGCAGGACTGCTCCAGCGCCGAGATGAGCATCATCCTCCATCCCGATATTGCGGCCTTTCTTTTCGACGAGGAACACGACGGCATAGAAAGCCTGGAAAATCGCTACGGCAAAAAAATCAATATCCGGGCCCGCCCCGGGTATCATCTGGAGCAGTACGAAATCGCCGAGGAATGATATTTTCCTTGACAGAAAAGGACTGTTTCTCTATATTTCGCATTTCGACAGTCCAATTTCCACTTGAATGGAGTGAGTTCCTATGTACGCCATCATCCGCACCGGAGGAAAACAATATAAGGTCTCCGAGGGGGACTTCTTGAAAGTTGAGAAACTGGCCGGGAATATCGGTGACACCGTTGAACTGAACGAAGTTCTGATGATTGCCGCCGATTCCGCCCGTGTCGGTGATCCGCTGGTTTCCGGGGCCAAGGTCACGGCGCGCATTGTGGAGCAAAAGAAGGACCGAAAGATTCTCGTCTTTCACCACAAGCGCCGCAAGAATCACCGCAAGGCCTATGGTCACCGTCAACCGAAAACCCACCTCAAAATCTTAAGCGTCGAAGGATAAGGGAGAGGCACCATGGCACACAAGAAAGCGGGCGGCAGCTCACGTAACGGCCGCGACACCTGCGGCAAACGGTTGGGAGTCAAACGGTTCGACGGTCAGTTCGTCACCGCTGGTTCGATTCTGGTCCGCCAGCGCGGCACCAGCATCCACCCTGGCAGCAATGTCGGTTGCGGCAACGATTACACCCTCTTTTCCATGGTGGACGGGGTGGTGAAATTCGAGCGCAAGGACAAGACCCGTCGCAAGGTCAGTGTCTACGCCAATTGATTTTTTTGAATTTCCGGCAGTCCAGTCACTATTCTCACAAGCCCGAAGCCTTTTCAAGCTTCGGGCTTTTTCAGTCTGGTTTCGAACTGTTCACCTCTAATCCAGAGTTTCCATTCCGGTGACGGAAAAAATCATGAAATTTATCGACCGGGTAAAAATCCACGTCCAGGCCGGCAACGGCGGCCGCGGCTGTGCTTCCTTCCGACGGGAGAAATTCGTTCCCAGGGGGGGGCCCGACGGGGGCGACGGGGGCGACGGCGGCGACATCTCCTTTGTGGTGAAACAGGGGATGTCCACCCTCTCATCCTTCCGCCACAAGGTTCACTACAAGGCGGAGAGTGGCGCGTCGGGAAGAGGGGCGAGAAAACATGGTCGGAACGGCGCCTCCCTGACTATCGAGGTGCCGCCGGGGACGACCATCTTTCGCGAGGGGTCGGACGAGCTGCTGGCTGATCTCATCGAAGCGGGAGAGGAGATCATTCTTTTCCGCGGCGGCAGGGGAGGGCGCGGCAATGCTTCCCTGTCGAGGGGGAGGAAGGTGGCCTACCATGCCGATCCGGGGCAGCCCGGAGAGGAAGGATGGCTTTTGCTGGAACTGAAGCTTCTGGCCGATGTCGGCCTGGTGGGGCTTCCCAACGCCGGCAAGTCCACCTTCATTTCCGCCGTATCCAATGCCCGGCCGAAGATCGCCGATTATCCGTTCACTACCCTGAGCCCCCAATTGGGGGTGGTTTCCTATGACGATTTCAAAAGCTTTGTCCTGGCCGACATCCCCGGTCTCATCGAAGGAGCCAGTCTGGGGCACGGGCTGGGCCATTACTTTCTGCGCCAGATCGAGAGAACGCGGATCATTCTCCACCTGTTGGATATCGCTGTCGCCGAGGACCGCGATCCCATCGCCGATTTTGAAACCATCAACCGGGAATTGGGGTTGTACAACGCTTCCTTGCTGGAAAAACCGCAGATCGTGGTCTTCACCAAAATGGATCTGGCGGAGGCGCGGGGCCGTGTGGAACGCCTCCTCCCCTATTTCGAGAAACACGGCTTCCCTGTCTTTTATGTTTCCGCGGTAAGCGGCGAGGGGCTACGGCAGCTTGTGCAGCGGGTTGGAGCGGAACTGGAAAAACTCAATGCGCCCCCTTCCGAGACGGTCGTTTCTTGACAAAGACAGGAAGGGAAAGTTAAGATACCGCTCATTTCCCGGCTCCGGAGCCCATTGGCCCCTCTTCTGGACGGCCCCATGCGCGACAGGTTTTTCAAGTCTCTCAATCGCATTGTGATCAAGATCGGCAGCGGCGTCATCTCCACCGACTCCGGGCTCGACGGCGACCGGATCGACGTCCTCTCCGCCGATATCGGTGCGCTGCTGCGGAGTGGATATGAAATCACCCTGGTGTCATCCGGTGCCATTTCGGCAGGGAAAGGGGACCTGAACATTCAGGGACGCCCCCAGTCGATTCCCCTCAAGCAGGCCGCCGCCGCCATCGGCCAGAGCCGGCTGATGCGCTATTACAAAAGAGCCTTCCATGAGCAGGGCTTCAAGGTGGGACAGATCCTCCTGACCCGCGACGATCTGACCGACCGTAAGCGCTATCTCAATGCCCGCAACACGGTCAGGACCCTGCTGGATTACAAAATCCTCCCCATTATCAACGAAAACGACACGGTCGCCGTGGAGGAGATCCGTTTTGGCGACAACGACAATCTCTCGTCCATGGTCACCGCCTTGGTGGAGGCCCAGCTGCTGATTATCCTTTCGGACGTGGACGGTCTCTTTGATCGCGACCCGCGCCATCATCCGGAGGCCCGTCGCATTCCGGTGGTGGAGAAGGTCGGCAGCCAGATCGAAGCCATGGCCGGGGATACCGGCAGTCAGGTGGGAACCGGCGGCATGATCACCAAACTCCAGGCGGCCAAACGGGCCGCCCTCTATGGTGTGGGAACGGTCATTGTCAACGGCCGCACCCCTCATATCCTGAATCGTCTTTTTCAGGGGGAGGATTTGGGCACTCTGTTCCTCCCCGCGGCGGAAAAGATGAGCGCCCGCAAGCACTGGATCGCCTTCACCAAAAAACCGCGCGGAAAACTTTTCCTCGACGATGGCGCCGTTGCGGCCATTGTCAATCATGGGAAAAGCCTGCTGCCGTCGGGGATCCGTTCGGTGGAGGGGAGATTCGGCCGCGGTGATGCAGTCAGCCTCTGCGATCTGAACGGCAGAGAGATCGCTCGCGGCGTCACCGACTACGATCTTGGTGAGGTGATGCGGATTATGGGGAAAAAGAGTTCCACCATCAAGGATATCCTAGGCTACAAATACCATGAGGATGTGGTGCATCGTGACAACATGGTTGTTGAATCGTCACCCCTAAAGAAAGATGAAGGCAGTAATGGATCAAACCGGAATGCGTCAACTCGCTCTTGAGGCCAAAGCGGCCTCCCGGCTGATGGCCAATCTTTCCTCGGAAGTCAAAAACAATCTCCTGCGGCGGATGGCCGATGCCCTGGAGGGTCATCGCCAGGAACTGTTCCCGGCCAATCGCCAGGACCTGGAGGCGGCGCGGGAAAAAGGGCTGGCCCCGGCCATGATCGACCGCCTGGAACTGAACGAAAAACGGGTCAGGGAGATGGCCGACTGTCTCCGCGAGGTCGCCGCCCTGCCCGATCCGGTGGGCGAAATGTCCGATTTCAAACTGCGTCCCAACGGGCTGCGGGTCGGGCGGATGCGGATCCCCCTGGGGGTCATCGGCATCATCTACGAGGCCCGTCCCAACGTCACCTCGGACGCCGCCGGCCTCTGTCTGAAAAGCGGCAATGCCGTCATCCTCCGCGGCGGCTCGGAAACCATCCATTCCAATACCGCCATCGGCGACCTGCTGAAGCGGGAACTGGCCGGCATGGGGCTGCCCCCCGCCGCCCTGCAGGTGGTGCCGAGCACCGACCGCGCCTGGGTCAACGAAATGCTGAAATTGGAGGAATTCATCGATTTGATCATCCCCCGCGGCGGGGAGGGGCTGATCCGCTTCGTAACCCGGAACTCCACCATTCCGGTCATCAAACACTACAAGGGGGTCTGTCATACTTTCGTCGATGCCGGTGCCGATCTGGACATGGCGGAAACCATCTGTGTCAATGCCAAGGTTCAACGGCCCGGTGTCTGCAATGCCATGGAGACC
>JAAZDE010000164.1 GCA_012512925.1 Desulfuromonadaceae bacterium | reverse complement strand
CGGATTAAATTTCCCCAAATAAATCCGCTTCTTTTTTCCCGGCCAGGCTTTATCCACCGCTCAAATTCAGGGTGTCCCGATTTGAAAAAACCGCCAAAACCTGGTAAAAAATCCTTTTCAACAGAAAACCCTTAGTCAAAAGTATGACTACTTTTTTGAATTGTGAACAACATATAGGAGAAAAAATGGTTTTGGAATTGAAGGAAATCTGGACCAAACTCAACCTGATCGGCGGCGAATACGCCTGGATAACCCAGGTCTTTATCGTGGTTTTCATCTCGCTGTTGATCGCGGCGATTCAGAAGGCTCTTTTCAACAGGCTGCACGAACGGTTGCTGAAAACCAACACTTTCTGGGATGACGCCCTGGTGGATGCGTTGCGCCGTCCGGCTACGGTATTCATCTGGATCGTGGGCCTCGCTTTCGCCGCCCGCATTGTGGGCAAGGAAACAGCCACCCCCCTGTTTGATGCGGCCGATCCCCTCCGCGATGTCGGCGTGGTTGTTTGCATTGCCTGGTTCCTGGTGCGCCTGATTAGAAAAGCGGAAGCCAACATCATCGTCCAGCGCCGCAGACAGGGTGAAGATATCGATGTGACCACCGCCGACGCGATCAGCAAACTGCTGCGCGTTTCGGTGATCATCACTTCGATTCTGGTGGCTCTGCAGACCCTCGGTTTCAGCGTCTCCGGGGTGCTGGCCTTTGGTGGGGTGGGGGGTATCGCCGTCGGTTTCGCGGCGCGGGATCTGCTGGCCAATTTTTTCGGCGGCCTCATGATTTACCTGGATCGGCCCTTCGCTGTCGGTGACTGGGTCCGTTCCCCGGATCGTGAGATCGAAGGAACGGTTGAAGATATCGGCTGGCGTCTGACCCGAATCAGGACTTTCGACAAACGCCCCCTTTACGTTCCCAACGCCACCTTTGCCACCATTTCCCTGGAAAACCCTTCCCGGATGACCAATCGCCGCATTTATGAGACTATCGGAGTCCGTTATGACGACGTGGAAAAACTCCGGCCGATCCTGGCGGATGTGCGGAAAATGCTCGACAGACATGAGGAGATCGACCAAAATCAGCTGAGTATGGTCTATTTCAACAAATATGCGGCCTCCTCCCTCGATTTTTTCATCTACTGCTTTACCCGAACCAAGGTGTGGAGCGAGTTTCACCGGGTCAAAGAGGATGTTCTCTTCCGTATTATGGAGATTATCCTGGGCCACGGCGCGGAAGTCGCTTTTCCGACATCTACCGTTCATGTTCCCGATGGCATTGAAATGCCCGGAGTCCGCCACCCGCATCCAGAAAAAATGGCCATGCCCCAGCCGGAGGCGGCCCGGGAAAATGGCCTGGGTATCGGGATGTAAGGGTTCTGTGTCGAAGTTTTTATATGGTCCGCCCATTGCGTGGGGAATTTCCCGGTGCTGACTGCAACGTCACTTCCCGAGGCAACGCCCGCGAGGCCCAGACCTACGCAACCTTGCCCATGATTGGCATAAGCGTTTCTGAAATGAGCAACTTGTTTTTGTTTTCCAATAACCATGGGCGATTTCCCCGGTAATTGAGCCTAAATATGACCATCGGCAAGATGGCCGGCAACAGAACGAAGCGATATTTCAAGATCTGACCCTGTTTAAGGAGACGACCATGACAAGGATTTGGATGCTCGGCCTTTTTTTGTTGATCATGCCGTCCCTTGCCGCCGCGGAGGACTCGCCCATAGGAACCACGAAAAATGTCAAGGGCGATGTTTTCATCAGTCGCCACGGCCAGGAAATACCCGTAAAAATCGGGACGCAGCTCTATCAGAATGACAGGATAAGAACCGGCGATGACAGCACGGTGGGGATTATTTTCGAGGACAACACCGTTTTGTCTCTGGGGCCGGAAACGGAGTTGGTAATTGATGAATATGTGTTCGCCCCTGAAAAAGGGCTGCTGGGAATGTTTATCCGGATGTTAAAAGGGACGGTTTCCTATCTGTCGGGCATCATCGGAGAGCAGGCGCCGGATGCTGTGCGGTTCCAACTCCCGGACGCTACTATCGGCCTGAGAGGAACCCATTTTCTGGTCGCGGTGGAGGAAGAAAAACCACATGACTGGTCCGGGGTCTACGCCGGCATCTTCGGGGGCCATTCCTGGATGAAAGTGAAATATCATGAACGGGGTTGGGGAGGACTGCTGGATCGCGATCCAACCGTTGACGGCGGCGTCGGTGGCTTCCTGCTGGGCTACAATCAGCAAATCAACGGCATGGTTTTCGGTCTTGAGGCGGACGGCGGGGTTGGCAACCTCAGCGAAGACGCTCACGCCGAGGCGATGAATTCCTATTCAGCTTTTGACATCGAATGGAACGGCCATTTGCGCGCAAAATTTGGTGTGCCTTTCGACAAAACCTTTTTCTATCTCGCAGGGGGCCTGGCCCTGGCCAAGGTTACCGTTGACGATACCGATCCTGGATGGGGCAAAGACGATGCCGTTCATCTGGGCTATACCCTCGGCGCCGGCATTGAACATGCGTTGACCAAAAGTCTGTGGGTGCGCCTCGAATACCTTTTTGATGATTACGGCCAAAAGAATTTCACCGTCCGCGGCCCTTACGCCTACAAGGCGAAAGTCGATATGGAGGCCAGCACCGTTCGCGTCGGCCTGTCCTATCGTTTCTGATCCTGACTCGGCGTACCGGAGGAGGATCATGCATGCGCGGTCGTATCGGCGGAATTTGTCTATAGGGAATGGGATGGCATGAAAAAAACCATTACTTATTTGCTTTATTTAACCATGATTTTGTTTTGTGCCGGTTGCCGAACTCCCCAAAGCATGGTGGTGCTGATTCCGAATCCCGACGGTACTGTCGGCGAGTTGGAAGTGAGCAATGAGGCCGGCAACCAAGTTCTGAGCGAGGCCAACCAGGCGGTGCGGGTCAAGGATCGCAACACCAAGCCGAGTGAAGGCTTTGCCATCAGCGCTGATGAAATCCGCGTCACTTTTGCTGATGCGCTGGCGGCGCAGCCGCCGCCTCCGGAAAAATTCATCCTTTATTTCAAACCGGGTTCCAGTGAATTAATCCCGGAGTCTTCTGCGCTCCTCTCGCAAATCATTCAGGTTACACGAAAACGGGGTTCCTCTGAGGTTGTCATTTCGGGGCATACAGACACGGTTGGAGCCAGGGATTACAACTATCGATTGTCCCTGCAGCGGGCCCAAGAGGGCTTTGCCATTCTGGTGGCCAATGGGGCCGTTGCCGAGGATATTAAAGTCACCTCCCACGGTGAGGGGAACCTTCTTGTCAAAACCGCAGATGAAGTGGCGGAGCCCCGAAATCGAAGGATCGAGGTCGTAGTTAAATAACCGCTCCTATGGTTATGGCCGGGTTGTTTTTATGGCGGCTCAATGGAAAAAACCGGTGTCTTGCGATTATCGTCTGCTTGCCCACGACGAAAGATCCGAAAGCCGTCACCTCCTTCTTTGGGGGAGTCTCGCTACCCTGTTTCTGGCTCTTCTTTTCGTTTTTTATCCCACCCTGCTGCAACCCTTGGATTGGCTATATCATGACCTGCTTTTGAAAAATTTCCCGGACAACCGTGCCAGTGACCGCCTGGTCATCGTCGATCTGGATGAGAAAAGCCTCAACCGTTATGGGCAATGGCCCTGGCCCCGCTACCGGGTGGCCGAACTTTTTTCCAAAATCAATGCCATGCAACCGGCGGTCATAGGTATCGACGTGCTTTTTTCCGAGCCCGACCAGACCTCGGTGGGGCTTGTTCTGAAGGGTCTTGGCGATGCTTACCAACGTAACTTGGCCCTGGACCGCCTGCCCAGGTCATTAATCAACAACGATCTGGCCCTGGCCGAGGTCCTCAGCCAAGGACCTTTCGTCATGGGCAACAAATTCCATTTCAATCCCAATGAAAAAAGTTCCGAAAGATGCATGCTGCATCCGGTCAAGGTTTCCACCCTCAGCCAAGGAGGAAAACCGGCGGAAAACTTCGGTCTTCCTGAAAGTAAAGGGGTTCTGTGCAATCTGCCGCTGCTGGCGGAGCGGGTCCAGGCTTCCGGGTTCATGAATTTTAGTCCCGACCCGGACGGCATGATGCGACGCCTGCCGCTGTTGGTTCAATATCAGGGAGAGGTTTTTGCCAGCTTGGGGTTGGCGATGGTGATGAAACTCAAGGGGACTGACCATCTGATCCTGAAAAAGGAGAAGAACCATCTTCACACCATCTTTTTCAAGGGGAATTCCATTCCGGTAGATCGCTTCGGTCAATTGCTGGTCAAATTCCGTGGACCGCAGCGAAGTTTCCAATATTTATCGGCGGCAGACATCATGGCCGGCCGAATGCCTGCGGAGCGGTTGCGGGGCCGCCTGGTCCTGTTCGGGACCTCTGCGACCAGTCTGAGGGAATTGCGGACCACCCCCTTTGATCCAATATTTCCAGGGGTGGAGGCCCATGCCACGGTCATCGACAATCTGCTGACCGGTGATTTCATCACCCTGCCGGGTTGGGCCAACGGGTTGGTGCTGCTGGTGATCCTGGTTCTGGGCCTGTTGCTGACTACGGTGATCGCTTTTTTTCCCTCTGCTTTCTGTTTCCTGACCCTTCTTGTGTTCACAGCGGGGCTTGGTCTGATGACTCGGCAGTTTTTTTTCGGCATGGGACTTTTTATCGGTCCCGCGTTTCCGATTGCGGCCCTGGTTACCACTTATTTGTTCCTGACCCTGTTTAAATTCAGATTGGTTGAAAAGAAAAATATTAATGGAATGAAGCAGTTGCTTCTTACCCAGGATACCGCCATTGAAACTCTGGCCAGTTTGACCGAATATCGCAGTCAGGAAACCGGGGATCATATTAACCGCACCAAAAGATATATCAAACTGCTGGCCGAGAAGGTCAGGCATCATGATAAATATAAGTTCCTTCTCACGGATTCCTACATTGAGCTGCTATCCAAAGCCGCCAGCCTGCACGATATCGGCAAAGTGGCAACCCCCGATGCCATCCTCCTCAAACCCGGCCCCTTGAACACCGATGAGTTTGGCATCATGAAGGCTCACACCGTTATCGGCAGGGATGTCCTTCAGTCCTCCATCTGCAAACTCGGCGATCATTCCTTTTTAACTATTGCCGCCGAGATTGCCTACACCCATCACGAAAAATGGGACGGCTCCGGTTATCCTCAGTGCCTTAAAGGGGAGGCCATCCCCATCAGCGGGCGAATGATGTCGCTGGTCGATGTCTATGATGCATTGACCAGCAAGAGGGTTTATCAGAAGTCCTCACCCCATGTTGCGGCATGTGATTACATAAAAAACAAAAAGGCCATCCATTTTGACCCCGATCTGGTGGATGCCTTTTTGGAAATCCACGAACAGTTCAGAAGCATAGCCCAGGAGTTTGATGATATCCAAAAATGAAATGAAGTCCGGGTATGCGTTGAGAGAGATTAGCCAGGTGTTTGGTCCTTCCCGCACGACGACCAGCCAAATGGCCAACAATAAAACGAACTGATATTTCAAGATTTGACCCCCTATGATGATTTGTCCTGTCCGCGGTTGCGATTGTTTTCTCGAATTAGGGCCTCGCGGCGCCCGGTGTGAGCGGGGGCATTGTTTCGACCGCGCCCGCAGCGGTTATGTCAATCTGCTCCAGCCTCAGGACCGCCGTTCTTCCCACCCCGGCGATTCCCGTGCCGCCGTGCAGGCCCGGCAGCGGGCCTTGGATGGGGGGCTGGCGTCGGTTCTGCGCCGGGTGTTGCTGCAGGCTGTCGGCGACTGTTTGCGGAAAATGGCCGGGGATGAAAGGCCGGGCCCCTTGCCGTCCGTCCTCGATGTGGGGTGCGGCTGCGGTTATTTTCTCGATGCTGTTTGCCGTGAGTATGGTTTGGAGGGGTGGGGGGTGGATCTGTCGGTTCCCGCCGTCGAGGCGGCGGCGCGGCGCTATCCGGATCGCCGCTGGCTGGTGGTGAATGCCGACCGTCGGCTCCCTTTCGCCGATCGCAGTTTCGATCTGCTTTTGACGGTCACCTCCCGCAAAAACCCGGAGGAGTTCCACCGCGTCCTGCGCCCGGGTGGACGGTTGATCGCCGTGGTATCGGCGGAAGATGATCTGGCGGAGTTGCGGGAACGGGTCCTGGGGCAAGCCTTGGCCACCGATCGCACGGCCGGCACCGTCGCTCTTTTCCGGGGGAGGTTTGAACTGGAAAATGAATACCTGGCCCGCGACCTTCTTTATCTGGAACGG
Source organism: Desulfuromonadaceae bacterium (assembly GCA_012512925.1). Taxonomy (GTDB): domain Bacteria; phylum Desulfobacterota; class Desulfuromonadia; order Desulfuromonadales; family JAAYDE01; genus JAAYDE01. Next base: position 14,226 of record JAAZDE010000164.1, on the reverse strand, counting down.
CCCGCTCTGGCCGATTTGCTGGCTTCCAGTTATCGCGGCGCCCGCTATCGTGCCCAGGAGAAACTGGCCTGTGTCGAAGCCATGGAGGTGACGGTGAGCCATCGTCTGTTATCGTTTCGCCTCACCGACAAGGAAACGGGTCTCTACCCTCGCTGATCGACTTCCCGCCCGAAAACAAGAAAAGCCCCCGATTCGACAGTCGGGGGCTTTTCTTGTCTGGAAGGCACCGCTTTGCGGAGCGCCGAATTGGTGCTCTCCGTCATTTCATCCCTGGGAATGATGATGACGGAGTTTTGCGGCGATTTCCCGCGCAGCACCAAAAAAATGGTTTAAACGCTCCGAAAGAGGGTGGTCATTCGTCGTAGCTGACCAACTCCCAATTGACGGCCATGAAATTCTGCGGGGGCATTTTAGCCCCTTTTTTGATCTTCTTCTGCTTGCTGGTGCCCTTGTCGGTTTCCCAGGTTCCGCTTTCAGGACAGATGTCGCCTGTTTTTACGACGGTTCCAAGTGCTACCTTTTCCAATTTCAAACCTCCTTTGTCAGTGGGTTAAGAAAATCAGGTAAGACAGGGTATGCCGCATGGCTCACCTGATGGCTTATATCCTAAAACGATGCGCCCCGGTTTTCAAGATGTAAGTCGGCTAATTTTTTAACTTATTGATTATGCAAAGTAAAATCGCTATTTAAGAACAATTGTCAGCGGCCTCCGTCGGGGAGATGGGCAAAAAAAATCGATCCGGCCAGCCGGTCGAAACTCAGGAACTGGAACACTCCCTCCTGCTGATGGACGATCTGCCCGGGGTTTCGGTCCAAGCCTCCCTGGCCGCCGTCTTCAGTTTCCCGTTGCCTGTTGCGGTGAAAGAGATTGTCGCTGCCAGCCAGGTTCCGGTAACGGTTTCGCTGCCGAACGGTAATCCGCTTCTGGCGACTGAGCTATCAACCCGATGCGAAGCTCTTCTCGGGCAGCGATAAGCCGGTCGATGCGCTTCCGGTGCCGGTCATGGTGACCGTCGGTGATAAACGTCGGTTGGTGGCAATAAGAAAGAAGAACGATAAATCGGCCTGATTAGTCGGCGGAACGTTGTTTGCGAAAGGTATTGGCGAAGGAGTTTGCCGGAAAGGCTGGATGTGCGGCCAGCATTTTGTTCAAGGTTTTAAGAGGGGAAACGGCTCAGGAGTCAGTCTTGTCGTCAATCCCCTTTTTCTTGATCTTCTCCAGCAGGGTGGTCCTTTTCAAATTCAACAGTTCGGCGGCCTCCTTTTTGTTGCCCCCCGTCCGGGTCAGGGCCTGGAGGATCAGCCGGTCTTCGAATTCGCTGACCAGGGAATTGAAATCGATCGGACCCCCTGTCAATTCGTCGGCTATGGCGGCCGGGGCAGGGCGGCGTTCCGCAAAATGGCATTCCCCAATTACTTCGACGGCCATTTCTGACGAAATATACTTGTCGGGAAGCAGTTCAGAGGTGATCGTCTCACCAGCATAAAGGACCACCATCCGCTGAACGAGGTTCTTCAGTTCCCGCACATTGCCTGGCCAGGGGTATTCCATCAGTGCCTGGATCACCTGATCGTCAAAACGGGTTTCTCCGGTGTTGCGGTTGCGGCTGAAACAGCGGACAAACTGCTCCACCAGCTCGGGGATGTCCTGTACCCGCTCGCGCAACGGGGGGATGACCAAAGGGACCACATTGAGGCGGTAGAAAAGGTCTTCCCGGAATTTTCCCTCTTCCACCATTTTTTCCAGGTTCCGGTGGGTGGCGGCCACGACCCGGACATCGACCGGGATCGACTTGATCGCACCGACCGGCTCGAATTCCCGCTCCTGCAGCACCCGCAGCAGCTTGGCCTGCAGATTCAGCTTCATGTCGCCGATCTCATCCAGAAAAAGGGTGCCGCCATCGGCATACTGGATGCGGCCGATCTTGGACTGGACGGCCCCGGTAAACGCCCCCTTGGCATAACCGAAGAGTTCGCTTTCCAGCAGTTCATCGGGAATGGCCGCGCAGTTGACGGGTACCAGGTTTTTCCCTCTGCGCGGGCTCAGACCATGGATGGCGCGGGCGAAAAGTTCCTTGCCCGTGCCGCTCTCACCATAGAGTAAAACCGTCGATTCGGCGTCCGCCGCCACTCTTTCGACAAGGCGGTAAAGCTTTTCCATGGGCGGTGCTTTGCCGATGATGCCGAAAAAGCCATCCTTCTTGCGAATTTGCATTCCTCTCGCCTCACCGTGAAGTTTCAGATCATTAAAACGCAGGGCGCGGGAGGCGGCGATCACGGCCTCGGAAAAATCGTAAGGGGTGTGGATATAGAAAAAGACCCCGAGTTTCAGGGCTTCCACTTCCAACTCCCGGTTGTTGAGGGGGATGATGGCCATGGAAACAACCTCGGGGTTTACCTTCTGGACCTTTCTGATCAGCTCCAACCCCTCCTTCCGGGGAAGAAACATCTCAGTCAGCAACAGGGAGATCTTCTCTTTTTCGACAATTTCCAATGCTTTTTCAGGGCTATCCGCTTCCAGAACGACGCAATCGATCTCTTTCCTGAGGGGAACGACGACACGTTCCCGCTCATGTTGATTTCCGTCAACCAGCAAAATAGTGCGCAATGACATTTTTCCCCTCAATTTCATGGAGACAGCCGATGGTCTCCCCCTGAAAAACTTGAAATTGATTAACCTGATGGACTTTACAACATTTTTTTTACTTCGACAACTAAGGGGAAGCAGGGGATGACATTTTTTGTCTTTTGCGGCATGGATTCGTGGTTGACAACATGAATTTTAACTTATCGTTTTCAATCGCCCTTCACCTGGGCCGTTCCTCTTTGGGTTTCCTTCTTGCCTTGTCGTTTCGATTCGTTATACTAGCGCGAATCAGTTGTGGACAATTCTTCTGTAATCTCCGGCTGTAGACCCACCGGAGGAGCGTGCGTCCGATGAAATTGGAGCCCAGGTTGCCGGCAGGACCGTTTTGAGGAAGATTCGGCGGCATTGTTAAAAGTCTCCATGGGGAACCGGAGCTTTCAGGGTTGAGAAACAGATTACCAGCGAGGTCCCGTTCATGAGTTCACCTCCAATGAGAAGCTTGCGCAACATAGGAATCATCTCCCACATTGATGCCGGTAAGACTACCGTATCTGAACGGATTCTCTTCTTCAGCGGCAAGATTCACAGGATCGGCGAAGTCCATGAAGGCGCGGCCACCATGGACTGGATGGTCCAGGAGCAGGAGCGGGGAATCACCATCACCGCCAGCAACACCACCTGCCAATGGGGGGAATACTGGATCAACCTGATCGACACCCCCGGCCATATCGATTTCACCATCGAGGTGGAGCGCTCCCTGCGCGTCCTGGACGGCGCGGTGGCCATCTTCAGCGGCGTGGAGGGGGTTCAGCCTCAGAGCGAGTCGGTGTGGCGCCAGGCGGACCGCTACCATGTCCCCCGCATCTGTCTGATCAACAAAATGGATCGCGTCGGCGCCGATCACCATAAGGTTCTTGACCAGATCCGCGACCGGCTCCAGGCGCGGCCGGTTCTGATGCAGCTGCCGATCGGCGCTGAAAGCGCCTTCAGCGGCGTCATCGATCTCCTGGGCGAGACGGCGCTGTCCTTTCCCGATCCGGAGGAGAGCCATTTCCCGGTGGCGGAGCCGGTTCCCGAATCTTTCCGGGAGGAGATGGAAAGCGCCCGGGAACGGATCATCGAAGCGGCGGCCGATTTTGACGACACCATCCTCAGTGACTTTCTGGAGGCCAGGCCGGTCGCCGTCGAACGGCTCCAGAAAGCCTTGCGCAAAGGGGTTGTGGAAGGGAAGATCTTCCTCGTTTTCCTTGGTGCGGCATTGCGCAACAAAGGGATACAGCCTCTTTTGGACGCCGTCGGTCTCTATCTTCCTTCCCCCCTCGACCTGCCGCCGATTCATGCCTTCAACCCGGCAACCGGGAACAGTGAGGAACTTGTCTGCGACCCCAAGGGACCGTTTTGTGCCATGGCCTTCAAGGTCCTTTCCGACGAAGGGCGCAAACTGACCTATCTCAGGATTTACTCGGGAAAGATCAAGGTCGGGGACACGGTCTTCAACGCCGCCCGCAATCATCAGGAAAAGGTCGCCCGTCTGTTCAGGATGCATTCCCACAAGCGGGAACGGCTGCAAGAAGCCCAGGCCGGGGATATCGTCACCGCCACCGGCCTCAAGGATGCCCTGACCGGAGATACCCTTTGCGCCCCCGGTCATCCCCTGATTCTCTCAGGACTCAACATCCCCGACCCGGTGGTCTCGCTGGCAGTGGAAAGCCGCAGTGTCGAGGACCGGGAAAAACTTCTTCCCGCCCTGGAGAAACTGCAATGGGAAGATCCCACTTTCAAGGTGCGTGAGGATGCGGATACCGGTCAGACCATTCTGAGCGGCATGGGGGAACTCCATCTGGAGGTTATCGCCCGGCGTCTGGCGGATGATTTCGGCATTACCGTCAAGACCGGGCGTCCACAGGTCGTCTATCGGGAGACCATCCAGAAAACGGTGACCCGCCACGAAGTTTTCGAGATAGACACGGAAGGAAAAGCACAGAAAGGGGAGATCCGTTTCACCGTCGCTCCTTTGAAGCGAGGTTCCGGGGTGAAAATCACTATTCCCGAGAATGAAAAGATCGCTCTGCCCAGGGAACTCCTGCAGGCGTTGCAGGACAGCCTGGAGAAAATCTGCCAGGCGGGGATACGCAGCGGTTACCCCCTTACGGATGTGGAGATCACTTTGGTGGAGGCTCCCTTTGTTCCGGGAGCGACTACCGAAATGGGGATCCGGGCGGTGGCCCAGAAGGGCTTCTCCCTGGCCGCGGCGGAGGCTTCTCCCACCTTGCTGGAGCCGATCATGGCCCTGGAGATTGTTTCTCCTTCCGAGTTTTCCGGCAAGGTGCTGGCCTCCCTGCAGCAGAAAGGGGGAAGGATCGAGGGAATGGAATCGCGAGGGGAGATGGAAAGCATCCGGGCCGAGGTGCCGCTCTCCCAGATGTTCGGCTATATGACCGAGTTGCGCAGCGCCACCAAGGGGCGGGGAACTTTCACCATGGAGTTTTCCCATTTCAGCCAGGCACCCAAGGAGGATCTGGCGCGATTCGGTTTCTGATCAGATGAAAAAGGGAGGAGCGGTCCGCGGACCGCTCCTCCCTTTTTTTTGCTGTCACCGCTTTTCCTAAGGCAGCCGGAGGACGGTCTTGCATGCCGGACATCTGGCCCTCTTCCCGGAGAGATTCCTTCTGTAAGCCAATTTGTTGCCGCAGCTTTCGCAGACGAGGATGGCCCGATCCGGTTCCGGTGTCGACGGTGCCGGGGAGGAATTTTCCGGAGACGACTCCTGGGATGGTTCCTGTGCCCCCTTCTCCGCAGGAGTCTCCTGGTGAGATTGTTCAAAGTCTTCTGAAGCGGGGGATTCTTCCTCCGGTGGATATTCCCGGGGAATCTCCGGGGAAGCCTCCGGTTGAGAAGATTCAAAGGAAAACTGGTCCAGGGATTCCTGATCCTCCGGGGCTTCCTCGCCCGGGGACTCCTGGTGAATCGCCTGGGAAGTTTCCTCCTGGGAGGATTCAAGAGAAAACTGACCCAGGGCCTCCTGATTCTCCGGAGACTCTTCCACCGGCGATTCCAGGGGAGTTTCCGGCGGGGTCGGAAAAGGAGAGTCGCCAGAGGAGGAATCCGCCGCCGGTTCCACAACCGTTCCTGACGGTTCATTGACCGGTGGTTCCTTTGCAACAGCAGCTGCCGCGGTTTGTTCCTCTACTCTTTGCTCTGCCTGAACAGCCGGATCGGCGGCCGGCATCTCCGGCCGAGCCGCTTCGACATCGGGGTTCTTTTCCGCCGCGGCGACGGTTGCCGCCACCGTTAAGCTTTTTCCCGTGGAACTGGCGCGACTTGGAGGACCCCCTCTCTGGAGGTCCTGAAACATCAACATTAATTCATTGATCCGGGCCCGCTGCAACCCGACTTCTTTCTCCAGACGCCTGCTGATACTGCCGAGCCGGAAAATCATCAGGAAAACCAGTGCTACCGTTGCGAAGAAAGGCCAGAATTCGATAATTGTCTGGACAATCAGTTCCACCGACAGACCTTGCATAAGACCACCCCCGAGGTAAACACCTGCATTAGACAACAAAGGAAATTCCTCTGTTTCCTGTGTCCATTCAAATTAAATGCCAATTTGGATGAAAAGCCGTTTGTTACTTTTCCGCCATAATCATGTAAACCGGGTTAAGGGCTTCGAATACCTTGTATTCCGTCGCCGGGTTGGTTCGAGAGATGTTGATGGCGGCAATCTCCACCCGGCAACCCGATCTCTCGAAAAACTCGCTGACGGCAAAAAGGGTGTCGAGTGCCATGGCATTGACAACCACCCGGCCGCCAAGTGACAGGCGCGACTCCACCACCTCCATCACTTCCTGAAGATTGCCCCCGGCGCCGCCGATGAAGACCCGATCCGGATCAGGAAGATCCTCCAGGCATTCCGGGGCGCTCCCTTCCACCAGGATTACTTTGCGGGAATTCATTCGGCGCAGATTATCACGAAGGATCGCCGTCCTCTCTTCATCCTTCTCAATGGCGTAAATCCTGCCGTTGCGGATCAGGTTGTCCGCCTCGATGCTGACCGAGCCGGAACCGGCGCCGATATCCCACAGGGTGATGTCCTGGCGCAGGCGGAGTTTGGCCAGGGCCAGAACACGGATCTCCTCTTGGGTCATGATGCGGCGAGGGAGCATGAATTCCTCATCGGGAATTCCCAGCACCGGTTGGGAGGCCTCTCCGCCGCCGTCGTATTCCTTAATGAGGATCAGCAGATTGGGCTCGGCCGGCTCCAGGTCGCCAAGAGCGCGGACATCGGTGACTGTAATCCGCTCCTGGGCACCGCCCAGATTTTCACATAGATAGACCTTGTACCCTTCCCGTCCCCGGGCGATCAGTTCAGCGGCCACTTTGGCGGGCGAATTGACCCGATCGGTGAGAATCGCCACTTTTTCGGCGGCGACGATCCGGTCGATCTCGATATTCAGATCACGCCCGATGACCGAGACAAAGACCGCATCATCCCAGGAGATGTGGATTTTGGCGAAGGCGTACTGAACGGAACTGACATTGGGAATGAATTCCAGCCTTTTTTCGGGAAGATTTCGCAGCAGTTGGCTGCCGATGCCGAAAAAGAGCGGGTCGCCGGAGGAGAGCACCACCACTCGCCGTTTGGTTGTCTGTAAAAAATCGATGATTTCCGTTGGGCCGTCATTAAAAACGACCTTCTCACCGGGGAAATCAGGAAAGAGAGCCAGATGAGCGGGGCGCCCCGCCAGCACCTCGGCGCGGCCGATCTCTTCCAGCGCTTTTCGGCTGAATCCCTCCTGCCCCTGAACTCCCGCGCCAACTACCACGATTCTGGTCATCACGGCCTCCGCATCAGTCGAACTCAGATCTGTCGATGTCTAACCATATACGGAAAAAAAGGAATAGTGAATGGGGAATTGAAAACAAATTCCCCATTCGCTGTCACGCCTTTGCGCCGCTGGAGAGTGATCATCTCTTTTTATTCATCGGTTGAAGTGGCCGTTGACCGGATCATTTGGAATGGAAGGGCCCCTGGCCGGACCAGGGAGGCTTATGCGGCCCCGGCATTTTCCTTCACTCTTTTTCATAGTGGTTGTTTCCGGACGAAAACAGGAACAGAGGACTTCTCCCCCGGCTTTTGCACGGTGCCGGATAGTGATTCCCCATCTAAGACGGTCAAAATGTTGACCTCAATATCTTGTCGATTTATTTCCGTCGGGTCGCTTTTTTTCCATTGGATTCCATCTTATGTAATCCTTTTAAGAATTTGCTAAATGGCTATCGGATATGAAATATGAAAGAGGAATTACTTTAAAAGGAGGAAGGGAGGAATTCCGGGAATGAAGGATGACATTATGAGGTACGGAATTTGCTACGTGATGGTTCCAGGGGCTGACCGAATTTTATCGACGATCCTGTTGGGCAAAAATTCAGGAAACAAGGTATGAACTCCAGCATTAAAATCCTTGATCAGACATGGAGCCTGCGACCCTTGAACAAAACCACCGGAAAGGGGAACTCCGTTTCTCAAACGGGGATGGCCGGTCCTTTGCCGAGTCGGGTGATTTCCGTCACCAGCGGCAAGGGGGGGGTGGGTAAAACCGCCCTGGTGGGCAATATCGCGGTGGCCATGTCCCGATCGGGGAAAAAGGTGCTCATTATCGATGCCGATCTCGGCCTGGCCAACATAGACGTGGTTTACGGGCTGGCTCCCAAGTGCAATTTAAACCATTTTTTCAAAGGGCAGATCAGCCTAAACGACATAATCCTGGAAGGCCCCGAGGGAGTCCGGATACTCGCCGCCGGTTCCGGTTTTCAGCAGGTGACCCAACTCACCCCGGTGCAGAAAGTCCAGTTCATGGAGGGGCTCGATCAACTCGAGGAAAAATACGACGTGGTGCTGATCGACACCGGGGCCGGTATCTCCGAGAATGTGACCTATTTCAACGCCGCGGCCCAGGAGGTGCTGGTAGTGACCACTTCCGACCCGGCTTCCATAACCGACGCCTACAGTCTGATGAAGGTGCTCTACCTTCAGTTCCAGCAGAGGGATTTTCAGTTGGTCGTCAATATCGTCCAGGATGCCGACGAAGGGTTTGAGGTGTTCCGCAGGTTGACAGCGGTTGCCAACCGCTGTCTCGACATTTCGATCAACTATCTGGGGTCTATCCCCTTCGACAAAAATATGCGGGAATCGCTCCGCCGCCAGCAACCGTTTATCCAACTCTATCCCGAGGGCAGGGTCAGCGCTTCTTTCAACTCGCTGGCCGAGGGGCTTCTGAACCTTCCTCTCGACCTGTGCCTCAGAGGGTCCCTGCAGTTTTTCTGGAAGAATTATCTCGCCATCAGTCAGGCAGAAGGCTCGTAACCGCAGCCGATCACTTTTTTTTCAGGATGACGATAAAGCAGACGCCGGGCCATTGAAAGGGTATGCAAAATGTCGCCAGTGTGGGCAAAATGATGATGCAAGGATGGAACAGTGCCGTTGTACTGCTGATCGGGTCTGGAGTGGTCTGTCTTGTGGAGTTGGCAATCATTCTGGCGATGGCAGTTCGTCTGCGTCGGAGCAGGGATGAGATGGGGATTTTGCGGCGGATTCTGGCGGATAGTGCTGTGGAACCGGAACCGGCGGTCGTTTTCTCTCCGTTGTCGGGGGCGAGGCCGGAGGCTTTTGGAACCTTCTCGAAAGAGGGGAACGGGGGTTCGCTTGGCGAGAGCGGAACAGGCTCCCTCCTCACCGATGGCCACGGTGAGTCCCCATCCCTGGCCGGCGGCGAGATAAATCCTCAAGAGGTCAAGGAAGTTTTCCGTCTTTTTCTGGAAGAGGCGGAGAAGATCACTGGACTGACGCCGAGGTTTTTACCGGCGGAAAAGAGGTCGATTCACTGACCTCATTGCCCGGTGAGGATCTCCGCCGTAAACAGATAGAGGCGGGTCTGCGGGGAGTTCCAGGAATCGGCAGGCAGCCCCGCCTTGAGGCAGGTCTGCTGCAGAAAGGTCAAGCGGTCCCACCCGTGTTCGACGGCCACCTGGGGGAGCAGAACCCCCCGGTTGAAGCCATTCTCCAGATAGACGCCGTGTTTTCCCACCTCGATCCGATTCGGATCGTCCGTTTCCTCCAGCGGTGACAGCACCGATATCTCGACGGAAAAGTCGGCCAGTTCCCTTTCTTTCATGGGCTGGAAACGTGGATCGCGGGTGGCGGCGGAAGCGGCCATGGCCGCCACTTCCCGCCACAAAGGCTGTCCCGAGACGAAGGTACCGATACAGCCGCGAAGCTCCCCCCGACGGCGGATGGTGACGAAGCATCCCCGGTTGCGGTTGAGGGCCGGTTCCTCCCGCTCCTCGGCGTTGAGGCGTCCGGTGCGAACGACGGTTTCGATGGCGTGGCGGGCGATGGCGAGAAGAATCTCCCGCTCTGCCGGGTTCAGAGTGTCGGACATGGGTTCACCATTTGAGAGGTCAGGACCAAAGCAGAGATGGGCCCTTGCGAGCAATTTACCATTGATTTGAAGATCAGCCGGCTATTTTATAGTGCCTTTTCCGCTCCAGGTAGCTCAGCGCCTTTTTCCGCAGGCGGATGGAGTGGGGGGTGATTTCCACCAGTTCGTCCTCCTCGATAAATTCCAGCGCCTGTTCCAGGCTGAAAATCCGCGGCGGGATCAGGCGGACCGCCTCTTCACTGCCGGAGGCGCGCATATTGGTCAGCTTCTTTCCTTTGCCGGGATTGACGACCAGGTCGCTGTCCTTGGCGTGCTGGCCGATGATCATTCCCTCGTAGACCTTGACCCCCGGCCCGATGAAGAGGATGCCTCGATCCTGCAGGTTGAAGAGGGCGTAGGCGACGGTTTCGCAGGGCTCCATGGCGACCAGGACGCCGTTGGTCCGTCCCGATATGGGGCCCTTTTCCGGAGCGTATTCGTGAAAGATATGATTCATGACGCCGGTGCCGCGGGTGTCGGTCATGAATTCGGTGCGGAATCCGATCAGACCCCGGGCGGGGATGATGAATTCGAGACGCAGATGGCCATCCTGGGGGGTCATCGATCTCAGATCGGCGCGCCGTGAGCCAAGCTTTTCGATGACTACTCCCTGATATTCCTCGGGGACGTCGATGACCAGATATTCCATCGGCTCACAGCGCACCCCGTCGATGTCGCGGTAGATGACTTCCGGTTTGGAAACCGCCAACTCGTACCCTTCCCGGCGCATGTTTTCGATAAGGATGGAGAGGTGAAGTTCCCCCCGGCCGGAAACCTTGAAGGTGTCGGTGTCGGCCGTCTCCTCCACGCGCAGGGAGATGTTGGAGCGGAGCTCCCGGAAAAGGCGGTCGCGGAGGTTGCGCGAGGTGATGTATTTTCCCTCATGGCCGGCGAAGGGGGATTTGTTGACCATGAAAAACATCGACAGGGTCGGTTCGTCGATGGACACGTAGGGGATCGCTTCCGGCTTCTCGGGAGAGGCCAGGGTGTCGCCGATGCGGATTTCGTCGAGGCCGGCCAGGGAGACGATGTCACCGCTCATGGCCTCGTTGAGCTCTACCTGTTTGAGACCCTCGTACCCGAGAAGCTTGGAGATGTAACCTCGTAGAGGAGGGGAGTCTCGCCGCAACAGCATCACCTCGTCTCCCTTGTGGACGATACCGTTGAAAATCTTGCCGGTAGCCAATCGTCCCAGATAATCATTGTATTCGATGCTGGCCACCAGCATCTGGAAGGGCGAGGAACTGTCCCCTTCCGGGGGTTTTACCCGCTCCAGGATGGCCCGAAACAAAGGTTCCATGCTGTCCGACGGAAGGGCCAGGTCGGTGGTGGCATAGCCGAGTTTGGCGCAGGTATAGAGGATGGGGAAGTCGAGCTGCTCTTCGTTGGCGTTCAACTCGCAGAAGAGATCGAAGACCAGATTCACCACCTCATCGGGGCGGGCGCCGGGGCGGTCGATCTTGTTGATGACGACGATGGGGCGCTGCCCCAGTTCGAGGGACTTTTTCAGCACAAAACGGGTCTGGGGCATCGGCCCGTCAAAGGCGTCCACCAGCAGCAGAACCGAATCGACCATTTTGAGTACCCGTTCCACCTCGCCGCCGAAATCAGCATGGCCGGGGGTGTCGACAATGTTGATCTTGACCCCCTGAAAAGAGACCGAAAGATTCTTGGCGAGGATGGTGATGCCGCGTTCCCGCTCCAGATCGTTGCGGTCCATGATCCTTTCGGTTATGACCTGGTTGGAACGGAAAATCCCCGATTGGCGAAGGAGGGCGTCGACGAGGGTGGTTTTGCCGTGATCGACGTGGGCGATGATGGCGATGTTGCGAATTGACTTGAGCATTTTTGAGTTACCTGGGAAAATGACCTGTTTAAAAAAAGTCCATAAATTGACCGAAGCTTTTAATCATACTCCAGTGAATCGGTATTTCCAATATAAAAACGGGATTGGTGCCTGAGGACCGGGACTGTTTTCGACCAAAATCCATCGGCTAATTTTGGGGTTTTTGTTTTTTGCTTTTTAGGATAATTTTCCGTCTGGGTCCCGATCTTCAGTCTTCATCTTTCCAGCAGTCGCTCGTCGCTGATGTCCATCCTTGCCGAAGCCCTGATGAAAGGAAAAAATATGCGAATGGCTTTCCGTTATCCTGTCGTTTTGCTGCTGGTGGGAATCGTTTTCGCCGCCGGCTGCGCCATGCGGCCGAGTCTCCCCCATCCCGATAGAACCCCGCCGGTTTCCGTCGAGCCTCCCGTTTCCCGGAAACCGGTCCCCAAAATGGGGGTTCCGCCCCTTGAGCAGTCGGTTGCGGGAACCCGGGCTTTTGCCTGGGCCCTGCACGAACTGGGGGGGATCTACCCCGATGCCGGATTGCGGGAGGCGCTGGCCGGTATCGGCGACAGACTGGGACGCCAGGGGGCAGCGGGCGGCCATGCCATCCGCGTCGAGATTGTCAACCATTCCCGGCCTGCGGCGATGGTTTTTCCCGGCGGCGGGATCGGTCTGACGCGCGGACTCCTTCAGGCGCTGGGCAATGAATCCCAGGTCGCGGCCGTGATCGCCCACCAGATGGGGCATCTGCAGGCGGGTCACCTGCAGCGGGTGTGGGGGCGGGAAAACCTGACCCCGGGGTTGCGGGCCCTGGCCCGTTTGGAGAAAGAAAAAAACCTCCTCTCCTATTACGGAGCGGAGGTCGTCGCCGCTTTGGAGGCAGCCAAGGCGCTGCAGGAGTGGGAATTTACCGCTGAAGAAGAGCGGCAGGCCGACCGTTCGGCTGTGGCTCTGCTGCGCGGCGCCGGTTACCAACCCCTGGCCCTGCCGCAGGCCATGAAGGCTCTTGATGCCGGGCGCAAAGGAGGTTTCCCGCCGCCGCAGCCGGGCCTCGGATGGCAGTTTCATCCCTGTTCCGCAGAACGGGAAAAGATGGGGCTGGAACTGGCCTCCGTTGGCGGGTCTCTCCCTCGGTCCACGCCTTTTGCCGAGGAGGGTACCGCGCCATGGCACCGAAGATTGAAGGAAGAGGCCGCCGGTTATCTTCTCTATGACCAGGCACTGGAGGCCGACCGAAGGAACGACTCACGAGCTGCCGTGGCCGGTTATCTGCAGGCCGCCACGACCTTGCCCGAAGATCCGCTGATTCTGGGGCGTCTCGGCCTGGCCTACCTCCGGGAAGAGGACGTCGGCAACGCCCGGTTCTATCTGGAGCAGGCCCTGAGGCTGGACCCGGAGCATCATGCCTCTCTTTTGGGACTCGGTTTTGTCCACTTGGCCCATGGAGAATTTGCGGCGGCGCGGCGCCGGCTGGAAACTGCCATGGGGTTGCTGCCCACTCTGCAAGGGGCCTATCTGCTGGCCGAAGCCTGCATAGGAGGAGGGGACCTGGAGAAGGGAAAACTTCTTTTCGGTCAGGTAGCTGAGGCGGATTCCGGGGGGAGATTCGGTCTGGCCGCTGAAAGGCGGCTGCAGGGGTTGACCGGCAACTGATGGATTGGCTGGTCTTCCTCGCCGTGGAGGAAAAAATTCTCTGGGAAGGATGCCCGGCGCCCGGCTGCTACTTTTTCCGCCACTGGCGCCGATCCTTTTGGGCCCTGGCGGGTGCATGCCCCGCTCTATACTTTTGGCTGTTTTCCTGCCATCAGCCTCTACGCCTCCCGCTGACGGTTGTCGGGGTGGCGGTGGCGGTCTGGTTTTTCCCTGGCGGGTTACTTTGGTCGCGGCTGCAATGGGGGGCGGTTTTCTACGCGGTCACCGACCGATATCTGCTGGCCGTTTCCGGCCGTTTCCGGCGCCGGTGGGTCCGGTTGCCCCTCGACTCCATCAACAACATCGATATCGTCTGGTATGGCCAGAATCTGGCCACCGTTACGGTTTGTGGGGATGGAGGAACGCGGCTGGCGCTCTGCTGCCTGGAACATCCCGACCATCTCATTTCTATACTGGAGAATCGTCACGGCGCTGGAGGCGAAAAATTTTCAGCACCGGCCTGACATGCATCTTTTTGTGGAGGCGAAAATTTTTTCGCCTCCATATCGTCCGTTGACACCCCGGCGCTTCTCCGCATACCATTTCTTTCAAGGCGATCGTCGAGGAAAAAGGAAACGTTTTCATGGGCAAGAATTTCTATCTGGAGACCTTTGGATGCCAGATGAATGTGGTCGACT
>JAAZDE010000163.1 GCA_012512925.1 Desulfuromonadaceae bacterium | reverse complement strand
GTGTAACCACGCCCCTCTGACCGATGTGGCCATCAATCACGGTATCCGAAGATTGACACGCAGAAAAATAAAAAAAGTATTATCAATGGGTTGTAAGTTTAAACAACGGTTTTATGTACTAGAAATTCATTTTCCTCTCAGAAATTTGCGGGGGATAGGCCATAAGGCACAAAAAAGATCGTTGGACCCGTTTTTCAGATTGTTTTTCAGGTAAAAATAAATATATTTAAGGAATTTGGAGAAATCGATGGCGAGTTTCTCAATTTTTAAATAACAGAGCTTGGTTAGAAAAATTTACCGCAAAAAAGCTGTAGAGAGCGGAAGCTTGGACATGACAACAAACCTGTTTTTTGTGTGACGATGATCGGTAAATGGCAATGCAGCTTATCAGGGTCACTCCACAACCTTTATTTCATTTAGTTCCACTTTGACGGAGGAGGGCAATGAAGGCAATGAAAGGGGTTTTAAAGTGGACCACTTCAGGTGGCAGGTTTTCACTCCTATTCTGCTCCGCTCTGGTTTTACTGGCCTTTATATTGATACCTGCATTTTCTCACGCCCAGAACTATTCTCAGGCCCAACTCGACCAAAACATCCTTCAGCAAAATAATCTTAAAAATAACATCAATTTTTTAACACAATTAAGCAACCAGGCAAGAAGTCGAGCCCAACTGGCCCGGATGGCGGGGGATCGAGGAGCCTACAACTCCTGGGCAAATCAATATAACCAGTTACAAGACCGGATCCGGCAGTTTCAATGGCAGTTGAATAATCTCCAAGGGCAGGAACAAAGTATCAGAAGCGCTTTTTATCAAGGGAACAACCCTGTTCGAAGACCGAGTTCGGGAGGCAAGCCGATGAACCCTGCCTATTCCGCTCAGAATCCCAACCGATCGCCCAATCCTAACTTTGGGCGACCCGGGGTCGGCGTAAATCCAGCACCCAACTCCGGGGCCGGCTCAGGGGGGGGCGGAGGAAGGGGATACCAGAATGACCCCAATACTATCCGGCTGCTTGACATGGGCGCCCCCGGACGCTGAGGGAAAAAAGGGGACTTTTTCTATGTGGGATACCCAGCCGGGAGTAAAACGATGAAAATAATTTCAGCTTTTGTCCTGTTGCTTTTTTGGATTGCGCCCGGTTTTGCCGACCAGACGATTTACTGTCCGCAAGCCAAGGATGAGATTGAGAAACAATGTAAAGTTGCCAACGAGAAGTTTCGCCAGATAGACGAAACGATAGCCCGATGGTCTTCCCATCTCGATGACCCCAATATGATCCTGTATAGAATCAATCGTTTCCCCAATGAAAGCAAGGCCAACTACCTGGAACGGGTTAAGTCCATGCAGTCCTTTTACTACAAAGGATTGAATTATCCTGTCCGGGGTAGATTCACTACCCAGGAATATACCTACATTCCCTTGACCAAGGAGGAAGCCCGGAATGTGTTGGGTTTAGCCTTTCAATCCCGGCAGAAAGTTGATCGGCAAATGAGGTATGTGCAAGAAAATACCAAAACTCTAAAAACCCAGATCAGGAACAAAATATCCAGACTTAACCAGGAACATCAGCACTACACTCTTTTCCGGGCGCAGTGTTGTGGTTATCGTTGGACCAATGACGTCGGCTACGAACCAAAACCGGTACCGCCCCATAGTGAACCGAATTTAAACGAAGTTGAACTCCTTAATGTACCTCAGGACAAATAGATAGGATGATGGGATTTGCCCCTTGCCTGGTGTGACCCCCAAGGAAACAACGCCCCCTGTCGAGTTGGCAGGGGGCGTTGTTGTTTGCAAGAATTCGATTGGATTACCCCCAGTTAAAGGGAGCGCTTATCGAAGATGATGGTGGTGAACACGAGGGGTGTCGTGTTGTCGCACCGCTCTAGACCAGAAGCAGAAAAAATCCCAACCCGGCAACCCCAATGACGGCGATTCCCAGCCACAGAAAAAGCCCGACAGATCCTTTGGGGTGAAAGACACGGAGGTACCAGAAGTGTTTATCGCACCATGCCGCGGTAATTGGCAGGGCACCGGGGAAATGGCGGGTATGACCTGGTTTGCCGCAAATCGAACAGATGCCGCAGTATCCTTCCGGTATGCCTTGATCTTTCAATAGCCTTGGCGCACTTTCCCAGAGCCCGCAATAGCAGTTTCGGCCGTGAGCGGTAGGCTGTTTGATTTTGGAGGTGATCAAAATTCTTTCCTGCCTGTCAACTGGCATCAACGTTCCTCACCTTTTATTCCAGAACCGGGATAACGGAATGGCTACCGTGTCTTCTGGCAATGGCCAGGGCCGTGTCGCCGGAAAAGTTTACCCTGGCCGGATCGGCGCCCAGAAAAAGGGCGGCGGTCGCCAGAGGGGCGTTGTTATTGGCGGCAGCCACATGGAGGAGCCCGTCGCCAAACTTGTCCGCGCTGTTGATATCGGCTCCGGCTTGGACAAGCAGTTTCAGTAGTTTTTCACCAACGGCCGCTTCACGAAATTCGATAAAAACGATTTTCACCCAGTTCAGTGGCGTTTCGCCGCCGGCATCCCCGACATGGGGGTCAGCGCCGGCCGCCAGCATCACCGCCACAATTGGGATCGGATCCTCGGAGGTCACGGCGTAATGCAATGCGGTGGCGCCATCAGTGTTCACGAGATTGGGTTGGGCCCCGTGCTCGAGAAGGATCTTTGCCGCCTCCGCGCTTCGCACGGTCATCAGGGGGCGTATTCCTCCCTCCATTTCGAGATTGGAAAGAGATTTCTGCGCTGCTTCATTATGGCTAAGCAAGGTTTCCCTTAGCAGCTCCAGATCGTTGCGGCCGATAGCATCCAGCAGGTTCTGCCGGCTTTGCTCTTCATTTCCAGGGAGGGTGTCAGGGGCCAGGGATTTGCCTTGGCTGCCATGGGATGAAAAAGGCAGTTTCAGGGCTGCAAGAGAGGGGTCCTTCCGAAAACTCTCTTTCCGCGATGCGGCATTTTCCAATAAGGGCCTCATCGGTCCCTGATCAGTCAAAGCCGTGGCTGTCAGACCCTCTTTGTTTTGTTGGTTTGGATTGGCATGGAAGGAGGTGGGCGGTCGGGCCAATTTCAGATCATCGGCGGCAGCCGCTTTCAGGAGGGGAGTGCTGCCCCCATCATCGGCCGCGTCCGATTTGACTCCTCTTTTTTGCAGCAACTCTCCGGTGGCCAGGCCCTTGGCTTCTTGTTCCAATGTCATGGAAAACGCCGCCTTTCGCTTCCAGGCTTCCGCTTTTTCATCACTTCTGGCAAACCCCGGCCACCCTCTCGAATAGACATGCGCCATGTCTGACTGAGCCCTCGGG
>JAAZDE010000162.1 GCA_012512925.1 Desulfuromonadaceae bacterium | reverse complement strand
GTATTGGTGAGCAGAAGCCCATAACTTTATAGTCCCCATTTTAGGGTTGACAGGAAAAGGCGCCGGACGACAAAATTAAATCCATATTTTTTCGGGAATCCCGCGGGCTTTCAGCGGTGCCGAAGATGTTTTTGGAGACGGAGGTTCGAAGTGGCGCCTGCGTTGTCATGGTTTAAATTTCCCAAAAAAGTCAGAGGAGGATTTTGCCACCGGCCAGGGGTTGGTTGTTTTTAAAGGGCCCCTCGTAATGGGGTTGCAACCCAGGTTTTCTGCTTGCGGAACAGCGGTTTCTTCTTGGCCTGAGCGTCGTAATGGGCTGTAATTCCTGAAAAATGTGTGTTGACAGAAAAACGTTATCATGATTAAATAGGTTTAAAAAAACAGGGGAAAAATTTATTTTTCAAATTATTCTCATCATTTTAAAGCGATCGAAAGGATAACAATGAACCAGAACGAATACAAAAAAATTATTTCCGATGCCATCAACGCCGAAGTTGAAGCCTTTACCTATTACAGTACGGTAGCTGGCAAAGCCAAGGACCCCGCCATTAAAAGCCTGTTCAAAGAGCTTGCCGAGGAGGAAACGAAGCACAAGGTGACGTTGGAGGGGTTCCTGCAAAAAGGCCCGGAGAAGATGCATTTTTCCGAATCCCAGGATTATAAAGTCGGTGATGCCCTGCCTACCCCGGCCCTTACTCCCGACCTCAAGCCGGTGGATGGCATTGTCATCGCCATCAAAAAAGAACTCGAAGCCATGCAGATGTATACTCAACTGGCCCAGGTCAGTGCGGAGGAAGCGCAAAAGAAGCTTTTTCTTGAGCTTGCCACCATGGAACGGGGCCATAAAAACAGACTGGAAGATCTTTATACGAACATGGCTTTTCCGGAAGTTTGGTAGTATTGGGATCTTGCCATCACCCTCGTTGTAATGACATCAACAAAGACAATGAAAGGCGGAGCCAAAACAGCCCCGCCTTTTTGTTGCGGTCTGTCCTGGCGCGACTGACGATGGCGGAAAGAGCGCCTGTCGAAACAACTCCCTGAATCTTTCGCCGTGATTGCGGTGGTGGAATTACTCACCAAACAAATATTTTTCCGGAGGTTAAAAAAACATGGAAATAAGCAAAGAGTTGATCGATGCCGTAAAAGCTGCATCGGAAGAAGTGGCGGGAAAGTTGACCCTGGCCTGCGCCGCCGCGTTCAGGATCGCCGAGGAGCAAAAGGTTTCCCTCGGAACCATCGGCCGGATCTGTAACGAGAACGACATCAAGATCAAGAGTTGTCAGCTCGGTTGTTTCAAATAGACTTTTTGGAAAACGGCAACTGACCTTTTTCCTGTAGAAAAAAATGAATCAGGCGAGAGAGCGGCATATCATCATCGGCACCGCCGGCCATGTCGATCACGGCAAGACGGCACTGATCCGCGCCCTGACCGGCAGGGAAACAGACCGTCTCAAGGAGGAGAAGGAGCGCGGCATTTCCATCGACCTAGGCTTCGCTCCCTTTCGCCTTCCCGGCGGGGAGATCGCCGGGGTCGTCGATGTCCCCGGACATGAGCGTTTCATCAGCAATATGCTGGCCGGCATCGGCGGCATCGATCTGGTCCTGCTGGTGGTCGACGTCATGGAGGGGGTCATGCCCCAGACCCATGAGCATCTGCAGATCCTGCAGCTGCTGGAGATCCCGCGGGGAATCGTCGTTCTCAACAAATGCGATCTGGCCGAAGAGGATTGGATCGACATTGTGGAGGAGGAGGTGCGGGACGAGGTGGCCGGTACTTTTCTCAGGGACGCCCCGGTCTGCCGGGTTTCGGCCGTTACCGGAGCGGGGATTCCGCACCTGGTGGAAACCATTCAAACCCTGGTGAAAACCATTGTCCCCAAGGATGCCGACGGGCCGCTGCGGCTGCCGGTGGACCGTCATTTCGCTGTCAGTGGTTTCGGCACCGTGATCACCGGCACCGTGCTGTCCGGCACGGTTACCGTCGGCGACGCCGTGGCGGTCCTTCCCCCCGGCGAAAAGAGCCGGGTGCGGGAAGTTCAGGTCCACGGCCGCAAGGTCGACCAAGGCTTCGCCGGACAGCGGGTTGCCCTCAATCTGTCGGGAATCGACCGGGAGACCATCCAGCGCGGCTCGGTGGTCGGCACGGTGGGGATCTTTGAGCAGACCAGCCGTCTGGACGCCCGGCTTACCCTCCTGGCGGACGCGCCCCGGCCGCTGAGGTTCCGGGACCGCGTCCATTTCTATCTCGGCACGGCACGGGTGGTCGGTCTGGTCGCCCTTCTCGACCGGGATGTCCTGGAGCCGGGGGAAAGCACCCTCGCCCAGATCCATCTCGATCGGCCGCTGGTCGCCCATCGCCGCGACCGGTTCATCATCCGTTCCTATTCGCCGATGACCACCATCGGCGGCGGCGTCATCATTGATCCGGCTCCAGCCAAGCATCGGCGCTTCCGAAAAGAAGTCATGACGGCTCTCAGCGAACTGGAGTCGGGCGAGAAGTCCTTTCTGTTGCAGAAGATCGCCGATCAGGCGGCGGTCCGCCTGAAAGAACTGGAAACGATTTCCGGCATGGGGCGGGAGCGGATTGAGCAGCATCTGGCGATTCTTAAGCAGGAGGAGAAGATTCTGCTGCTGGCCGATCAGTGGGTGACGCAGGAGAGCTTTCGTTCCTGGAGTTTCCAGATGGAGGAGGAAGTAGGGCGTTTCCACGAAAAGAACCCGCTCTTGCCCGGCATGCCCCAGGCCACCCTCAAACAGGCGTTGATCAAAGTCTTGAGTCAGAAGGCTTTTTCCACCCTGCTGGCGGGGCTTCTCGATGCCGGCCGCCTGACGCTGGCGGGGGAAACCGTGTGTTTGGCCGATTTCCACCCCGCTCCGAGCGCCGCCGAGACCGCCGTCATTGAGCGTCTCGAAACCGCTTATCGGCAGGCGGGGGCGACGGCAAAAAGCAAGCGGGAAATGCTCGACCAGCTCGGCCTGGCCGAGGACCAGGCCGATCCTTTCCTGGGCTATCTCTTTGCCACGGGGCGGCTGGTCAAACTCAACGAGGAGAGTTTTCTGGATGCAGCGACCTACCGGCACGCTCTGGGACTTCTGGTGGGACACTTCGCCACCCATGAAACCCTCACTCTGGCCGAATTCCGCGATCTGCTGGGGAGTGCTCGCAAGCAGACCCAAGCCCTCCTCGAAGGTTTCGACGAGCTCAAATACACCATGCGCCGCGGTGACCTGCGCGTGGCCTGGAAGCTGCCGGAAATAGAATCCTGAGTTTATAGGAAGCCTGCCGCCGTTCTTATCTGACCAGCAGAACCGAGCAGACGGCTCCCATCATCACCTGGCGGGCGACGCTTCCCAACAGCAGTCGGGCAATCTTTTTAAACCCGAAGGAAGAAATTACGATCAGGTCGACATTGTTGACGTCCGCCTCGTTGAGGATTTCTTCATAGGGAGTTCCCATGCGGACATTAGGTGAAACCTTGACCGAGCCCATGTCGGGAATTTTTGAAAGCTGATTCTGAATCTCCTTCCGCGCCGATTCCTCCATTTTGGCCTGGATCGGTTTCACCTGTTCCTCGCTGATGCAGTAGTCGAAGGCACAGTCCGAGGCGGGTCTGTCCACGACATGAACCACAAAAACCTCCGCTCCGTGCTGTTTGGCGATGTCGAAAGCCTGCTGGACCGCCTTCAAACTGGTCTCTGAAAAATCGGTCGGGACGAGAATCCGAGAAGGTTTGAACATAGCCTGCCTCCTTTTCTGGTGGAAATATCTGCCTGTTCCATGATTTGGATATTTTTTTCTGACCGAAACCTGGCATAGAAAGTTTACCAGACGCCAGGCCCCTCTTCCACCCCACGAGCCATTTTGTAATCCTTCCCTGTTACTCTCCGCACGCCATTTTTACAAAGAAAAGAAAGCGGTTTGCACAACTCGTCCCGGCTGTCGAATCGGCATGAGGATGACTCCCACTTCAGATATCAGGCGAGCTTGACAGGATGTTGAAAAACCGGAATTCGGTCGCTTGGACAGGGGGCGGGGGTTCTGAAAAGGGCAAGCCTTTAAAACAATATGTGACAATTGAAAATCTCAAGCTTAAGGAATGCTGCGCCTGGGGCATGGTGCTGTCCCTGCCCCAGGGTTTTTGCGGAAACATCGGGAGAAATGATAAAATTCAGTGAAGGTCGAGTTGGTGGAGCATATAAAGCATGTGCTCCATGCTCGGGGTCAGTTCGTTCATGTATTCGGTGACCGCCCTGACGCTCCCCGGCAGGGTGAAAACCACCGTTTCACCGATGACCGCCGCCACCGAGCGGCTCAGCAGGGCATTGGGTTTTTCGTTGCCGTATTTGACGCGGATGTGCTCCATGACGCCGGGAATCAGCTTGTCGGCCATCCGGGCTACCACATCGGGAGTGATATCCCGCGGACCGATCCCGGTGCCGCCGGTGGTGAAGACGAAGGCCGTCCCCGATGCGGCCGCTCCGTTAAGGGCCTCTTCAAGAATTTTTTCATCGTCGGCGATGATGGCCGACCCGATTTCCAAATGCCACCTTTTCCCGCGGAAGAATGAGTTCAGAATTTCCACCAGGGCGGGACCGCTTTTGTCTTCATACTCGCCTCGGCTGGCCCGGTCGCTAAGGGTAATCACCTCGATCTTCAGCGGGCGGGGGACAAAACGGATGGCATCTCCCGGTTTGATCTCCCCGCCACGGATGACTCGTGTGAAAATCCCTTCGTGGGGCATGACGCAACTGCCCACCTCGCGGTAGATGGCGCAACCGTCGCCGTGGCATTTCTTGCCGATCTGGGTGACCTCCAGTTCCACGGCGCCGACGAACAGGCGGTCCAGCGGGGCGAATTCCCTCAGGTCAAGACCCCGCGTGAGGATGTTTTCGGCGAACTCGCCGCTGCCTATTTTCCTCCCGGTCGGGGAGAGCCGGTTGAATTCCTCGACACTCTCCTGCGCCAACAGACTGATTTGGCGGTGCCAGGCTCCGGCATGGGCATCCCCGCGGATGCCGGCAGAGTCCAGTACGATCTGGGGGACAGGGTGTTTGACGGTTCCTTTTTCGGTGGAGAGATTCACGGAAACGACGGTTC
Source organism: Desulfuromonadaceae bacterium (assembly GCA_012512925.1). Classification (GTDB taxonomy): domain Bacteria; phylum Desulfobacterota; class Desulfuromonadia; order Desulfuromonadales; family JAAYDE01; genus JAAYDE01. The sequence continues at coordinate 19,760 of JAAZDE010000162.1, read as the reverse complement.
CGGTTTTTTCGACAACCATATTCGACATGTGATTCACTTTCGGCAGGGGTATTTTGTGAAAATTTTAATCGATTGAGTTTTCCGGAAAAGCAGCGAGATCCTGCTTGGTTTTTTGGACCAGGGAGATTGCAGTGATAATCATCGACTTATCGACTGCTTTGCACATATCGTAAACGGTCAACAGCGCCACGCTGGTCGCCGTCAGGGCCTCCATCTCGATCCCTGTCTGTCCCACACAGCGGGCCTCGGAGGTGACCCGCACCCCGTCGCCGACGAGTTCGGCCTTGACGGCGATCTTGGTGATCGCCAGGGGATGGCACAGGGGGATCAGTTCGGAGGTTCTTTTTCCTCCCTGGATGCCGGCGATCTCGGCCGTCGTCAGGACATCCCCTTTTTTAAGGCTGTTCTCCTCGATCAGCCGAAGGGTTTCGGGAGCGAGAAGAATTTTGCCGACAGCCACTGCTTTTCGCAACTGGGGATTTTTTTGCGAGACATCGACCATGACGGCCTTGCCCTGGTCATCGATATGGGTGAGACGACCCATCTTTATCCTCCGACTTCGTAAAATTTGTTTTGGCTGACGGCTCCCGATGCCGGTTTGGCGCAAACCGCCAACTCGATGGCCCGCCGCGCACCCAATTCGCGGACGCTGAAGGCGAGGTCGCTGAACAGGCAGGGGCGGATCATGCCGTTGCTCGACAGGCGCAACCGGTTGCACGAAACACATTTTCCACCGTGGCCGCCGATGACCGGCCAAAACTGTCCTTTCCCGGTAATCATCTCGCGGATGTAGCGGACTTGGAGGCCTTTTTCCGCAGCGTAGCGGGCCACTTCGCGGGCATCCTTCTCTTCCGGGGATTCTTTGATGACGCAATTGATCTTGACCGGGGTCAGGCCCGCTTCCAGGGCGGCATCAATGCCGGCAAGCACCTGGCTGACATCACCGCCGCGGGTGATGTAGGCGTATCTTTCCGGGGAGAGGGAGTCGAGGCTGACGTTGACCCGGTGCAGACCTGCCTCGGTAAGGGGGCGGGCGAAATGACGCAGGAGAATCCCGTTGGTGCTCAGCCCGAAATCGACAATCCCTTGAATTTGGGCGATGGCGGCAACCAGATGGATAATGTTGCGTTTGATCAGGGGTTCGCCGCCGGTCAGCCGGATCTTGTTGATCCCCATGTCCACAGCGACTCTGACAACCCTGATGATCTCTTCATAGGAGAGGATTTCGGAGCGGGGGAGAAGCTTGATCTCCCCGTCGGGCGTGCAGTAGCGGCAGCGCAGGTTGCACTTGTCGGTCACCGAGATGCGCAGATAATTGATGCTGCGTTCATAAGTGTCTAACATCGACCTGTGTTCCTCGGGTGAAACCCTGGCTGCCGATGGGGACGACAATAAATCCGTCGGCGCAATCCAGGGCGTTGATATGGGCCGAGCCGTGGTAGTGGAGGGGGACGGCCCGGTTGTCCGGGGTCAGGGATACGGGAATCCACGATTCCCGGTCGGAAAGTTTGACCGGCAGGTCTCTTTCCAGGATGGCCTGGGAGCGGTAAGGGCGCAGGTCGTGTCCCATCAGTTTGTAGAGAAAGGGTTTGACCAAGATCTCGAACTGAAGGAAGGTTGACACGGGGTTTCCCGGCAGGCCGAAGCAATAGCCACCGGTCCCCACTCCGAAATGGGTCGGTTTCCCTGGTTTGATGGCGATGGCGTCGAATTTTATATCGATGCCGTTTCTTGTCATGATGGCCGGGGTCAGGTCGAAATCCCCCATGGATACCCCTCCGGAAAGGAGGACTACATCGTTTTCCCGCAGCGCCTGGCGCAGGCGGCCATCGATCTCCTGTTCATGGTCTCCGGCGATGCCGTAATAGGTGGGCAGGGAGTCGGCGGCCACAACCTGAGCGTAAAGCTGATAGCTGTTGCTGTTGCGGATGGAAAAGGGCGGCGGCGTCTGCGCCGGTTCCACCAGTTCGTCGCCCGTGGCGATGATGCCGACCCTGGGCCTTCTGCTGACCAGAGGGCGGGCCTTGCCGGCGGTGGCCAGAACGGCGATGTGTTGGGGGCGAATCCTGCAGGAACGCCGCAGAACGATTTGCCCCGCCCGGATGTCCTCCCCTTTGAAGCAGATATTTGTGTTGGTCTCTTCGGCGGTGAACCGGACCCGGTCCGCTTCATCGAGTCGGGTGTGCTCGACCATGACGACGCAATCCGCTCCCTCGGGGATGGCGGCTCCGGTCATGATTTTGGCGCACTGATTTTTCCCCACGGCCAGCTGCGGACTTTTTCCCGCCGGGATGATTTCAAGTATTTCCAGGGGGGTTCCGATATCGGCTTTCCGGCAGGCATAGCCGTCCATGGCCGATTTGTCGAAGGGGGGCATGTCGATATCGGAAACTACATCCTCGGCAAGAATTCTCCCCAGTGAATCCTGAAGATCGATCTTCTCCGGGGCCAGAAGGCGCGCCGATGCGAGTACTGTACTGAGAGCTTCGTCAAATCTGATCATGCCGTTGTTCCAAAAGGTAATCCCGATATTCATCCAGGGTATTGAGGTTTTTCAGGGCAGTCGAGTCGTCGAGTTTGAAGTAATTGGTTCGGACTCTGGCAAAAATGTCCCTTACCCGTCTGTGCCCGGAGGCCAGAACTTCCCGAACGGGAGCGATCATGCTTTTTCTGTAGATGCCGAAGAGGGGTTCCAGGTGGCCGGAAGGGGTGATCGGAATGACACAGTCGTAGCCGGAGGAGGAAGCGATCATTTGCCTGACCAGGTAGAGCGGAATCTCGGGGATATCGCAGGCGACGATGAAGTTGATGTCTTTTTCGGAGTTTTCGAGGGAGGAAAGAATCCCCGCCAGCGGGCCGAGGCCGCAGGCCATGTCGTAAACAACCCGGCCGTGATCGAGAAAGTCATATTCCCGATTCTCCCCGGTGCTGACCAGGACCTGGCTGAAGGTTCCGTGAAGCTGGCGGAAGAGGTGCTTGATCAACGGTTCCCCGTTCACCTGCAGGAGGGTTTTGTCGGTTCCCATTCTGGTGCTGTTTCCGCCCGCCATGATGACGGCGTTGGCGTCGATGGGCCAAATCCATTTTCCTTCGATGATTTTAAATTCATCGGGATGGATGTCCTGTTTGTGCCCGTCAAACAGAACCAGTCGGTCGGCAAACTTGATGACTTCGGCAGCGGAAGGCTTGCAGGCGCCGGAGAATTGGCGCTTGACCAGCAGAAAAATCCCGGGAAAGACATGCAAGCGAAGGCTGTTTGATTCGCAGACGATAAGCTTTCCCCCGCCAGTGGCCCTCAGCAACTCCTTGAAACCTTCTCGCAGATGCTCGCGCCGGGCCTTGATCCGGTAAACCCGTTTGGCTCCCGCGGCCAGCAGTCGGGCGGTGTCTTTTCCCGGTGGCGGAGAGGCCTCCTCGATTATTTCATAAGGGCCATCTACGGCGTGCCTGCCCCTCCCGATCGAAGTTGGCTCGCCATGCGCTTCGGAAACAGTGGAAACCTTTATGCCGACGATATCCGCGGCGGACCGGTGCCCGGCGATAACTTCGCAAGCCAGTTCGGTTTTGCCGACATTCCTTTCGGCAGCTCCGATCATCAGCATGTTGGGCATGTTGATCATTGGTAAGTCCCAGACCGCTTCGCCGGAGATCACCCTTTCCGGTCAGCATCCGCCTTGCCTGTTGCGCCGGGTCGGCGGGAATCAGCAGGTATCGCTTCGGATTTGTGGCGACACGAAAATATGCCCGGGAACTATGGCGGCGGGTCGGTCGATAAATATAGATAGATAGAGGTAATGGCGGGAGTAGATGGGAATCGAACCCACCTGGGACGGGATACGCCCCACATCGGTTTTGAAGACCGTGAGCGTCACCAGACTACTTGCTACTCCCGAAACTGTCGCAATTTACCGGACAGACGTTTCAGACTCTACACCAAGATAATTTCCTGTGGCAAGGCTTAATCCTCCGGCAGGAAAGGGGCCGGAGGTTCAGTTTTAACACAAGCCCAAACAGGGAAATTTAGTAATAAATGGTAATTTTTAGTAATAAATATACCAAAACAGAAAGCTGAAAAACCAAAAGTAAATTTTAAATTTTTAAAATAACCAACAATAACAATGCGTTCCATTGGTTTTGGCCTTGACGGATTAACAAATGTTGTTGTACAAGGTAGATCCTGAATTGGATCATGGGGATAGGTTTATCTTCAGATCCGCGACGCTCATCAATGAGATGGTTCCCGCAAGCGAATAACGAGAACTCGGGAGCGCAGCTTTATTGGCTGAATCCATCGTCTTTGACATCTTTACAATAATTCTTGTTCTAGAATGGGCTTTTCGTTTTTCATCGAAATGGTGGTTCGCTGAAACCTATTTTTAAGGAAAAAGGTGATTTCTTATGGTTGATCAAAATCTGGAAAAGAAGATCCTTGAGCTGAAGAATAAATACCCCCGCAAAGAATCCGCCCTGATGCCGGCCTTGATGCTGGCCCAAAAAGCCAATTCCAATTATCTCTCCGAAGAAGATATCGAGAAAGTCTCCGCTATTATCGGGGTTCCTCCCGGCAAATCCTATGGCGTGACCACCTACTACTCCATGTACAACGTCTTGGGGAAGGTCGGCAAATATCATCTTCAGGTAGATACCAATATCCCGGCCACCCTGATGGGTGCTCTGGAAATTGTTAAACATCTTGAAAAAAGACTGGGAATCAAAGCTGGAGAAACAACTCCGGACGGCCTCTTTACCCTCAGCACCGTCGAGTGTCTGGGCTCCTGCGGCACCTGCCCCGTCATTCAGGTGAACGACACTTATTACGAAAACATGACCCCGGAGAAGGTTGATCAACTTCTGGAATCGCTGAAGAAGGGTGTCTATCCGGAAAGAGCGGTGGAATACAACTACGGGACGGCATGCAACGTTCTCCTCAAGAACAGAGGGGCCAAGGACGCCACCTCCATTGCCACCTACCAAGCCAACGGTGGCTACAAGGCGCTTGACAAAGCGCTGAAGATGGAGCCGCAGGCCATCATTGACGAAGTCAAGAACGCCGGCATCCGCGGCCGGGGCGGCGCCGGTTTCCCCGCCGGGGTCAAGTGGGGCTTCCTGGCGAAAAATACCGGCAAGCCGGTCTATCTGGTCTGCAATGCGGACGAGGGGGAGCCGGGCACCTTTAAGGATCGCCAGATCATGGAATACGATCCCCACCTTCTTGTGGAAGGGATGGCTATATCGGCCCGCGCCCTCGGGGCTAAACTGGCCTTCATCTACATCCGCGGGGAGTTCGGGTGGATTGCCGACATTCTCGAGAAGGCGATTGCGGAAGCCAAGGCCGACGGCAAGCTGGCCGATCTGGACATTATTGTCCATCGCGGCGCCGGCGCCTATGTGTGCGGTGAAGAGACCGCGCTGATCGAATCGATCGAGGGAAAACGTGGTCAGCCCCGCATGAAGCCACCTTTCCCCGCCGTGGAAGGGCTTTACGGCTGTCCGACCATCGTCAACAACGTCGAAACCCTGGCCAGCGTTCCTTTCGTCGTCGAGCATGGCGCCGATGCCTTCAAGAAGTGGGGACGGGAGAACAATTACGGCTTCAAACTGTTCGGCGTCAGCGGCGCGGTCAACAAGCCCGGCGTCTATGAATATCCGATGGGCGTCTCCTTCAAAGAGCTGATCGCCGCGGCCGGCGGATATAAGGGCAAGGTCAAGGCGGCCATCGTCGGCGGCTTGTCGACCCCTATCCTCAAGGTCGAGGAACTCGAAACGCTGAAGATGGACTATACCTCCTGCGAAGAACATGGAACCGCTTTAGGTTCCGGCGGGGTCATGGTTATCGGCGAGGAATTTTCCATCCCCGAAATCGCCTTGCGAACCATCCAGTTCTACGCCCATGAGTCGTGCGGCAAGTGCGCCCCCTGCGCCCAGGGTTCCCATACGGTGGTTCTGATTCTGAAGAAACTGCTGGCCGGTCACGGTGAGCCGAAGGACCTGGAAATCCTGGAGCGGATCGTCAACACGATCAACGTGGTTGGCTCTACCCTGTGTCCCACCGGGCAGGCCTACGCCGCCCCTGTCAAGGCCATGGTGGAGAAGTTCAGAGGGGAATTTGAAGCTTTGATCAAGTAGTTCTTGTATATTAAACCTACGGAGGCTGTTATGCAGATAATGATCAATGGCAACAGGATGGAAGCGAAGGAAGGGCAGACCGTTTTGCAGGCCGCCCTTGCCAATGGGGTCTACATTCCCCATCTTTGCTACCATGAAAAAGTCGGCGCGGCAGGCAAATGCCGTGCCTGCGTGGTTGAAATCGACGGCATGAGAGGTCTGCAGACCTCCTGCTCAGTGCTGGCGAAGGAAGGGATGGTGGTAAACACCCAGACGGAGACCGCCCTCCAGGCTCAGCGTCTGGTGATCGATCTGATGCTGTCGACCGGCAAGCACGATTGCCTGGCCTGTGAGCAGAACGGCCACTGTGAACTTCAGGACGCTGCCTATTTTCTAGGTATCGAGCGGCCCAGCATCCTTTACGCCGATATCGACCGGGAGATCGATACCACCTCGGAATTCGTCCATGTCGACCGTAACAAATGCATCTCCTGCGGACGCTGTGTGGCCGCCTGCAACGGCACCGTGGTCAACCAGGTCATCGATTTCGGCATGCGCGGCCACAGCACCGAGATCGTCTTCAACACCAACAAGAAGATGGCCGATTCCACCTGCGTGCAATGTGGGGAATGCTCCCAGATCTGCCCGGTCGGCGCCCTCATCGATAAGAATTCCATCGGCAAGGGAAGGATATGGGAACTGGACAAGGTTTCCTCGGTCTGCCCTTACTGCGGCGTCGGCTGCAAGCTGGAACTTTATGTTGACCGCAAAACCAACAAGATTGTCAAGGTCGAAGGGGCCGAGGACGGCCCCACCAATGACGGCATGCTCTGCATCAAGGGGCGCTACGGCTACGATTTCGTCGGCCATCCGGACCGGCTGAAGACCCCGTTGATCAAGGAAAACGGCCAGTTCCGGGAAGCCACCTGGGATGAGGCCATCGACCTGGTGGTGTCGAAGTTCTCCGCCATCAAGGAGAAATACGGCCCCGATAGTATCATGGCTCTTTCTTCCGCCAAGGTTACCAACGAGGAGAACTACACCTTCCAGAAACTGGTCCGGACCGGGTTCCAAACCAACAATGTCGATCACTGTGCCCGACTTTGACACAGCTCCACCGTGGCCGGTCTGGCCGCAACTTTCGGTTCTGGCGCAATGACCAACGACATCCCCGGCATCAAGAAGTCGGATGTCGCGATAATAATCGGTTCCGACACATCGGAAGGACATCCCGTTATCGCTGCGAGAATCAAGCAGGCGGTGATGGAAGGTACACTGAAGCTGATCGTCATCGATCCCAAAGAGATCAAGATGGCGGATTTCGCGGAAATCTACGCCCAGCATAGGCCCGGCACCGATGTCGCCGTACTCAACGGCATCATGCATCTGATCATCAAAAATGGCTGGGAGGACAAGGAATTCATCAATGAGCGGGTGGAGCCTGAGAGCTACGAGGCATTGAAGGCCGAGGTAGCGAATTATACCTCTGACTACGTAGAAAAGATCAGCGGCGTGCCCGCCGCCAAACTGGAGGCGATCGCCGAGCTATTCGGTAAAGCCAAGGTGGGGGCCCTCTATTATACGATGGGCATCACCCAGCACACCACCGGGGTGGATAACGTTAAATCGACGGCCAACCTGCAGATGCTGTGCGGCAATATGGGCGTTCCCGGCGGCGGCGTCAACCCGCTGCGCGGCCAGTCCAACGTCCAGGGCGCTTGCGACATGGGGGCGCTGCCGGTCTGCTATACCGCCTACCAGCCGGTCGCCACGGAGGCTGTTCAGCAGAAGATGGAAGCCTTCTGGGGCGTCAAGCTCAGCAACAAGCCGGGTTGCACCATGACGGTGGCCTTCGACAAGGCCTACGAAGGGGAAATGAAGGCCTTCTACATCATGGGCGAGAACCCCCTGATAAGCGACCCCGACCTGCACCACATCGAGCACGCCATTGACAATCTCGAATTCCTGGTGGTCCAGGATATCTTCCTGACGGAAACGGCACAGAAGGCCGACGTTGTTCTGCCGGCCACGACCTATGCTGAAAAAGACGGCACCTTCAGCAACACGGAAAGAAGGGTGCAGCGCCTCTCCAAAGCGGTCAATGCTCCTGGCCAGGCCAAGCATGACTGGGAGATCCATCAGCTTGTTGCCAACAAGCTGGGGCTCAACTGGAACTACGGTTGCGCCGAAGACATTTTCAAAGAGATTACCCAATGCACCCCCTCCTACGCGGGGATGAGCTTCGAAAGACTGGGGCGCAAAGGCCTCCATTGGCCCTGCCCGACGGCAGACCATCCGGGCACCCCGGTGCTTCACATCGGCAAGTTCTCCAAGGGATTGGGTACCATGTTCGCCATTCCCTTCAAGGCGCCGGCCGAGGTTCCCGATGGGGAATACCCTATTTATCTCACTACCGGCAGGATTCTGCAGCAGTTCCACACCGGCACCATGTCGAGAAAGACTCCCGGCTTCAACCGCTTGGCCGGTCCCCACGTCATGATGTCGGTGGAAGACGCCGAGGCCCTGGGCGTCGGCAACGGCGAGGATGTGAAAGTCAGCACCCGCCGGGGTTCCATCGTCACCAAGGCGTTCATTACCAAAAGGATGCCCAAAGGAACGGCCTTTGTGCCTTTCCATTTCGCCGAAGCTCCGGCCAATATCCTGACGAACAACGCTCTCGACCCGATCGCCAAGATTCCGGAATACAAAGTGTGCGCCTGTAAACTGGAAAAAGCGTAGCAAGAAGTTGAAAAAACGTCCTTCGCTGCCTCAGGGCGACCTTTGGGAAGTGAGAATTCGGGGGCGCGGCTCGCTGCGCCCCCGTAATGCATCATAAGAGTCGAAAATCAGCTTTTTCCATTACATGTCTGAAAGTAACTGATCTCTGGCGTTGATTTGTTTGTAGGAATATTGTTGTTGAGATTGAACTATTTGATTGACAACAGCTTTTGTTTATATGATAAAAATGCAGTTTTTGACGGCATCCTGGAAAATTAAACATTGGTGTTGCTCTTGTTTTTTTCCAGTGCACCCGGGGAATTTGCGCACAGCATTTTAAAATTTTGTTCTTTGCCTGTTGATTTTTGGGATTTTTTGCCTGACCGTCAGGCTTTTGATTTTTAACATTTTTATAGAAGGGAAGAGGGAAAAATGAGTGATACGAAGCCTTTGCCAAACCGTTGGACGGTTGCCATCATGGGAACCCTGCTGCAGGTCTGCCTCGGCACTGTTTATGCCTGGAGCTACTTTCAAAAGCCGATTGTCACTACCTATGGCTGGAGCAACAGCCAGACCGCCTGGACCTTCAGCCTTGCCATCTGCTTCCTCGGCCTGTCTGCGGCCTGGGGGGGCATCAATATGGTTAAATACGGGCCGCGCAAGCTGGCTTGCGCCGGCGGCATTCTGTTTGCCACCGGCTATCTGATCGGCGCCGCCGGCCTGATGATGCAGAACATGTATATCCTGTGGCTCGGCTATGGCGTCATCGGCGGCTGCGGCCTCGGCCTTGGCTATGTGACTCCAGTTGCCACCGCCGCCAAGTGGTTCCCCGACAAGAAGGGCTTCATCACCGGCATGGTTGTCATGGGCTTCGGTTTCGGCGCCCTGATCATGTCCAAAGTCATTGCTCCGGTGTTCATGAGCATGACCGGCGGCAACCTGGTTCAGGTTTTCCTCTACATCGGCATCTTGATGTATATCCTGACCCTGCCCGCCGCCTCTTACATGATTAACCCGCCGGCCGGCTATTGCCCCCCCGGTTTCACCCCGCCGGTGGCCACCGCCGCCTCCCAGGCCGCCGACAACCTCACCGCGGGCCAGTGCATCGGGTCCAGCGTGTTCTACAGGATGTGGCTCATCTTCTTCTGCAACATCACCGCCGGTATCATGTTTATCGGCTTCCAGTCGCCGATGATTCAGGATCTGCTCCGTGAATCCTACGCCGCCAAATATCTCGATCCCGCGGCTCTGACCGCCGCCCTGGCCGGCGCCGGCGCCACCCTGATCGGTATCAGTTCCATTTTCAACGGCGTCGGCCGCTTCTTCTGGGGTGGGCTCTCCGACAAGATCGGCCGTATTCAGGCCTTCCGCCTCATCCTCGTCAGTCAGGTGCTGGTCTTTGTCGGACTTGTCTATATCAAGAGTCCGATCATTTTCGGCGCCCTCGTTTGTTACGTCCTTCTCTGCTACGGCGGTGGCTTCGGCACCATGCCCTCTTTTGTCATGGATGTCTTCGGCGCCCCGAGAATGGCTGCCGTTTACGGCACCATCTTGACGGCTTGGGCTGCAGGGGGCGTCGTCGGTCCCCAGGTGGCGGCCATCATCAAGGACACCGCCGGCGCCAGCGCCGGCACCTATACCTTCTATACTGGTGCCGGCTTCCTGATCGTCGGTGCGCTGATCGCACTCACCCTTTCCAACAATAGATACCAAGGCAAGACGGCTAGCAACTAGACACCTGATTCGATCATCTGAACCAAGCACAGGCAGAGCCCGGCGGCGTTTTACCGCCGGGCTCTGTCGTTTTGGAAAGGGTCACGCGGAACTTGTAAGACAGCCACGGGGTGTGTCAAAAAAAACCAAAAAATCTAGTATCATTCAATCAGGATTTGCTCCCGATTATTTCCGATAACGACGACCAGGGGGTTAATATGGAAAAACTGCTCTCCACCAAAGAAATCGCCGATTTTCTCGGAGTAAACGAGAAAATGGTCTATACCCTGATAACTGAAAAAGGGTTGCCTGCAACCAAAATCACCGGTAAGTGGCTTTTCCCTAAAAATCTGGTTGAGCAATGGGTGGAAAGCCGTACCATCAATTATCCTAAACCTTTGGAGTCGGCCTTTCAGGTGCCTCACCTACTGCTGATAGCTGGCAGCAACGATATCCTTCTGGACCGGACCCTGCCGCTGTTCCGCAAAAAAAACCCCGATTTTGTCGCCTTGTACGGGAACCTGGGGAGTCTTGGGGGCCTGAAAGCCCTTCGTCAAGGACTTTGCCATATGGCCACCAGCCACCTGGCCGACCTAGACGGCAAGGAATACAACTTCTCCTACGCCGCCACCGAGTTGGAGGAATTGCCCGCCGTGGTCAACTTCTGCCGCCGCGAGCAGGGTTTTCTGATCCCCAAAGGAAATCCACGCAACATTGGCTCCGTCGCCGACATTGAAAACCATGGTCTGCGGGTTGTTAACCGGCCTCTGGAGGCCAGCACCCGCCTGCTTTTCGATCAAGAACTTCAAAAAGCCGGCCTCGACTGCCGCACCGTCAAAGGTTATGACCGGGAATTCCAAAGTCATCTGGAGATCGGATTGGAGGTTCTGTCGGGGCGGGCCGATATCGGACCGGGAATCCACGCTGTGGCCTCCCTGCTTGATCTGGACTTCCTCCCCCTGGGATGGGAACGTTTCGATCTCCTCATCCCCAAGGATGGGTTTTTCGCCGAGGGAGTACAGATGTTCCTCGACCTGCTCCATGGCGGTGATTTTCACAGGATAGCCAAGGACCTGGCCGGCTATGATCTAAGCCTCAGCGGCAAGATGGTTTATCCCCAGCAGAGCAGCTAGGGAATCTCCGCCAATAGGTTGCCTTTGCCCGAGGAGGCCGTTTCTGGCCTTTTTTTCCCCTCTCAGGCCATAAAGTCCACCTGAAAAATCAATGCCTTTGACCGGCCACCGGCATGGACTCATCCAGAAGCACTTATGGAGTCGACGCCGATGGACCGAGCGGGATTGTGCTGGAGGTTGTGTTTAGCCCTTAAAATACTTCAGCAGGGCGTCGAGAATGGTCAGCGGATGGGGGGGGCAGCCGGGGATGAAGAGATCGACGGGGAGCAGGGTCTCCAGGGGGACGATCTCGTCGCTGCCGCGAAAAGGACCTCCCGACAGGGCGCAGCTGCCGCAAGCGATGACCACCTTGGGAGCGGGGACCGCCTGATAGGTGTCGAGCAGGGCAGTTTTCATGTTGCGGGGCACCGGTCCGGTGACGAAAACGCCGTCTGCGTGGCGGGGGGAAGCGACGAACTGGATGCCGAAGCGGGAGAGATCGAAGAAGGGGGTGTTGAGAACGTTGGTGTCGGCTTCGCAGGCGTTGCAGCCGCCGGCGGAAACTTCGCGCAGCTGCAGGGAGCGGCCGAACAGTTTCTTGAAATGCTGTTTGCTGTGAGCGGCCAGGTCGGGGAGGCTCCCCTGGTAAAGAAGCTGGTCCCGCTCCGCGACGCCCAGCCGGAAATCAGTGGTAAAGCGGATGAACCGACCTTCCGAGAGCTGCTGACAGAGACCGCAGAAGACGCAGCGTCCCAGGTCGATGCGGCGCTTTTCAGCGTCGATGGCCTCCTGGGGGCAGGCCTCGGCGCAGCGGGCTGCAACCTCGGGGTCGCAGTCACGGTTGATCTCCGGCCGCCCTCGGTAGCTGGGATGGAGATTGATCGGCTTTCTGGGGAAGGCCGAGGTGCGGTAGCCCTGCTTGAGTCGGGTCTGGATCAGTTTCAGCATGTTAAGTCCACCGGCGGCTAGAGGTCGAAGCCGCAATAGGAAAGATTGAAGCTCTTGTTGTTGAGCGGAAAATCTGAGATCTCCTGGTTGCGCAGGGCCAGTGCCAGCCCCGTCCAGTTGTGGAAGGAGGGATCCTTGACCTTGTAACGGAGGATTTTCCCCTGCGCGTCGGTCAGCAGGCAGTGGGAGAGTTCCCCCCGCCACGGCTCGTTGACGGTCACCACGAAGGAGTCGGGGGCCAGGCGCCAGTTCGGGTCGGGAAATGGCAGATCACCTTCCGGGATCGTGCCGAGCAAATCCTCCGCCAGATTCAGGGAGTGGCAGATCTCCTCGTAGCGGACCCAGGCGCGGGAATACACCCCTCCCCGTTTCCGGTTATAGCTGCACGGCGACATCATCTTGTATTTTTCCGTCGGGAAGAACTCCCGTGCGTCGTAATCAAGCCCGGAGGCCCGTCCAGCGACGCCGACCAGCCCCACCGCTTCCGCCGTGGCGCGGTCAACGCGCCCGCAGCCCTCAAAACGGGCCTGGACACTGTGAGCGGAGAAGAGCAAATCAGCCACCTGAATGATCTCAGGGCGCACTTCTTTGATCTTGTCGCGCAGCAGCGCCACGTTGTCGGGGGTAGGGATTTTGGTCACCCCGCCGGGCCGCACCAGCCCTTTGCCGAAACGGTTGCCGGCGAGCACCACCAGTAGGTTGAGAAATTCCCCGCGCAGGCGCCCGTAGTAGGCGGCGGGGGGATTGAAGGCAACGTCGCCGCTTAAGGCGCCGAGATCTCCCACATGGCAGGCGAGCCGCTCCAGCTCTAGTGCGATGGTTCGCACCACCCGCGCCGGGTCCGGCACCTTGAGGGAACTCAGAGATTCAACCGCCTGGGCGAAACAGAGGGAGTTGCCAATGGTGGTGTCGCCGGCGATCCCTTCCACCACGATCGGCAGCCGCTTGAAGGGGAGGGTCGGAAGAAGACGCTCCACGCCGCGATGCTGGTATCCGAGCTGAATCTCGAGGTGCAGAACCTTCTCCCCGAAACACTGAAAACGGAAATGGCCTGGTTCAATGATACCGGCGTGGACAGGGCCCACCGCCACCTCATGAATGTGTTCCCCTTCCACCCGGAAATAGTCGTAGAGCCCGGGGATGTCGGTCTGATAGTCGGCGCCGAAAACATCCGGAGCTCCCCGCCAGTTGGCGTGATAACGCACCGGTTTAAACCATGGATGGTGGAGAGGCCGGATGCCGAACTGTTCGGCAATTTCCCTCTCGAAAAGATTGAATTTCCAATTCTCGGCCGTCAGCGAAGGGAACTCCTTCGGCATGGCGCATTGAGCGGCGGAGAGGTCATAGCCCTTTCGGATCACCGCCAGCAGTGTGGCAGTGCCGTTTTCCTCATAGCCGAAGAACTGAACGATGTTGCCGTTAGCGGCTGTCGAGGCCAGGAGGCTGTCCCGGAAATGGGGGAATTCGAGGATCGGGAGTTCCTTTCTCGGGATGGCGCAACCATTGGTGATGGGAAGAAAGTTATCCATGGAGCGAACCTCCGATGGCCGTCATGACAGCCTGAATGATCTGCTCCATCTTCTCGGGCATCCATACCGTGAGCCCGATGGAGGTCAGAAGCAGAATCCAGGAAGGGGCGATCCGCGGTAAATTTTCGCCGATCTTCATTTGTCCTTCCCAGTTGCTGAAGGAGATACGGATGATGCTGCGCGAGGCTCCGGCAAAGATGAGGATGAGGCTGAAAATCAGCACCGCGACGCTGCTGTAGGACCCCTTCTGAAACGCTCCGAAAATAATCAGCAGTTCACTGAGGAAGATTCCAAAGGGAGGGAAGCCGGATATTCCGGCGAAACCGCCGACCAAGGCGATGGCGGTGCGCGGTTGGAAACGGGCGAGTCTGCCGGTGTCAGCGATCATTTTGGTGCCGTAGCCGAGAAGAATGTTGCCGGCCGAAAGGAACAGCGAGGATTTGATCAGGGCATGATGGATCAGATGGATCATGGCACCATAGGCGGCCAATCCGCCGATGCCGATACCGAAGGCGATGATCCCCATGTTTTCAATGCTGGAATAGGCCAGCAGTCTCTTATAGTCGTTCTGCTGAATGATGAAGACTGCAGCCACCAGCACCGAAAGAAGTCCGAATACGACCAGAAGGCTGCCCGAAAAAACGGCCAGGCCGGCGGCAGTCATCAACAGATGAGCTTTGAAAACTCCCAGGAAAGCACAATTCAGCAGCATCCCGGAGAGCAGTGCGGAGGCCGGGGAGGGGGCTTCGCTGTGGGCATCCGGAAGCCAGGTGTGCATTGGTGCCAGTCCCATCTTGGTGCCGTACCCGATCAACAGGAAGATGAAACCGGCTTTCAGCCAACTGGGATCAAAGGCAGCAGCTTCTCCGGCCAGCCCGTGGAAGGTAAGGGAAAGATCGACATTTCCGGAACCCATCGCCATGATGGTGAAGAACCCTCCCAGCAGGGCCAGGGCAATGCCGACCGAGCAGACCATGACATATTTCCAGGTTGCTTCGAGGGCTTCTTTGGAATGATGCAGCAGAATCAGCGGGGCGCTCACCAAAGTGGTGGCTTCAATGGCGACCCAGAGGACGATGATATGGTCCGCCAGCGCCACCATGCTCATGGTGCCGAGACAGAGGAGCATGCAGCCGAGGAAAATCGGCTCGCGGCGGATCGGCGCGTCCCGCAGGTAACCCAGGGTGTAAACGGTCACCAGAACGAACAGAAAGGAGACCACCAGAAGGACCAATTGCCCTTCTGGAGTGACCTGGAAATAAGCGCCGCCGCCTGGTTGGTCGCCGAACCAAAGGGCGGACGCACCGGCCAGGGTTGCCAGACCGCCTCCGACCAGGACCCCCCGTCCCAAGCGGGAAGGGAGAAAGAAGCAGAGGATGCCCAACAGGATGGGAATGAGAAAGATATGTTCCAGCATGACGATTGTTCCGAATCTGTCCCAATTGGTGGTAGTCGGACGGTCATCGAAGGATGCCCCGAAACCGCCCGGTTTTTAGCTCAATCCCTAAGGCTCTCCAGGAAAGTGGTATCGGCATCGTCAAAGGAATCGTTGATCTGATGGAGGATGATCCCCATGATCATTACCCCGACGAGAACATCGAGCAGCACCCCGAATTCCACCAGGTACTGGGTGTGGGTCTGTCTGGCAAGGGCCGATCCCGCCAGATAGATGCCGTTTTCCATCATCAGGTAGCCGATAACCTGGGTGAGGGCCTTGCGTCGAGCCATCAGCAGAAAGAGACCGGCCGACAAGGTCGTGAAGGCCGCCGGCAGGAGCAGGGGGTGAGCGCTGAGAGCCACCGTCTCCATGCGGTGGCTGACGAAGACCGAGGTCAGAATGATCGCCAGACCGATGAAAATGGAGACGTGATAGCTGACGATCGGTTCAATCTCCCGGCGTATCTGGATCTTGCGCATTGCCAGCCACAGCAGGCCGGGAATGGCTGCACCCTTGATAAAAACCATCACCGCCAGCAGCACGAAGTTGAGCAGCGCGAAGCCTTCATGGGTTTCCATCAGGAAGGGGACAAGGGAGACGAAGATCCCTTGCAGGGCCATCATCCGGATCAGTTCCAGCAGTCGGTGACTGCTCAGGGAAAAGAGCACCGACAGGAAAACCAGGGCCAGCAGTACACCTACGGTCGCGGTCATCGAGCCCACTCCAGGGTGAGAATAGCGGCGAAAAAGGCAAAAGCGAAGGATGTCAGGATGAATTTGGGCACCATCGGCATCTTATAGCGGGCCGTCACCGATTCAACTACTCCGATTACGGCATAAATCAGTAACAGGGATCCCAGGAACGCCATGATGCGCAGGCCGGCGGGAGACACCTGGCCGGGGAGAAGGATGTTGGCGACAAAGACGGCATAGAAATAGAGTTTGCACCAGGCGCCCAGTTCCAGTAGGGCAAGATCCGGACCGCTATGATCAAGGATCATGACTTCGTGGATCATGGTCAATTCGAGGTGGGTGGCAGGGTCATCTACCGGAACTCTGGCATTCTCGGTGAGCAGTACGATGAACATGGCGACCACGACCAGAAGGAGCAGGCCCGCTTCGGGGCGGGAGAGATTGATCGCCTTGCTGCCGGTGAAAAATCCGGCCAACTCGAGAGAGCTGCTCAGCCGGCAGAACAGAAAGAGCACCATGAAGACAGTGGCTTCGCTGAGCACTGAAAAGAAGGCCTCCCGTGAGGTCCCCATCCCTTCAAAGGGGGAGGCGGTATCGAGGGCCGCGCAGATGGTGAAAAACCTTCCCAGGGCAAAAAGATAGAAGATCAGGATGATGTCTCCCGAGAAGGAGAGAACCGGAGGCATTCCGGCCAACGGGAGGAACAGCAGGGCGGTAAGATATACGGCCGGAACAACCACAGGAGCGGCACGAAAAACAAAAGTGGTGGAGGTGCTATAGACCGAGCCTTTGGCCAGCAGCTTGATCAGTGTGTAGTACTTAATCAGCAGGGGGGGGCCTTTTTTCCCCGTCAGGAAAGCTTTGACCTTGGGAATGAGACCAGCCAGCAGAGGCAACAGCAGCAGGGAGCCGAGAAAGAGAGGAAGTGAAGTCGTCATGGCAGGAACACCGGATAAGAGATCAGCATGGCGGCGGCGATGATTGCCACCACAATATAGGCAATATAGAGCTGGATATTGCCGTGCTGGATCCAGCGCAACCGCTTCATCAGCCTGACTAAAGGCTGGGCTACTGCCTCGACGGAAAGCTGTTCAGCGCGATCTTCAGACAACGATTGATAGTTAACGAGGCCGGGGAAGAGACCCTTGAGACCGTCAAAACTCTCCCTGACCGGGACAATGGCGCGGAAGAAGCCGACCAGGGGAGAGGCATATGAGGCACCGGTGTATTGGATACGGGCTGTGGGCCGGGTGAAGCCGCATCCCCAGGTGGGAGCCTGGACGATGTCCTTGCCGCGGTAAAGCAGGGTCCGCAATCCCAGAATCAGCACGATTATCCCCAAAAACACCGCTGCGCCAAAAGAGATGTTGATGTAAACAGGCCTCAGGTCGGCGCCGGGAAAGGCGGCCCTGCCCAACAATTGGAGGGTTGTCGCACTGATCGGCCGGATTAAAAACATGGGCGCCAAACCGATGATGATACAGGCCAGTGCCGGGATCATCATGGCCAGCTTCATGGATAACTTGCTTTCATGGACTTCACCGGCCGCAATGGAGCGCGGCTCACCGAGAAAGACGATGCCGATGACCTTGGTGAAGCAGGCTACCGCCAGACCGCCGATGACCGCCAGGGAAACCACCGCCATTACGGCAAAGAGAAAATCCCCGCCCTCCAGGGTACTCCCTCTGAAGGCGCTGACATAGATCAGCAGTTCGCTGACAAAACCATTGAATGGCGGGAGTCCGCAGATAGCAAGCGATCCAATCAGAAAGGCGAGGCCGGTGAACCGCATCCGCTTCATCAGTCCTCCGAGCCGGTCCATCTCCAGGGTGTGACTGCCGTGCATGACGGAACCGGCCCCGAAGAAAAGCAAGCTTTTGAACAGGGCATGGTTGAGGAGGTGGAGCAGAGCCCCGGCGAAACTCCAGAAGGCCAGAGTGGGACGCCCGGAGGCGGTGCCGAGCATGCCGAGGCCGAGGCCGATCAGGATGATGCCAACATTTTCGATGCTGGAGTAGGCCAGCAGTTTCTTGAGGTTGTTCTGGGCCAGGGCCTGAGCGACGCCGACAATCCCGGTGATCACTCCGAGGACCAGAATGATGCGGCCGAAGGCGGGAGTTTCCGGAGCCAGAACCAGATAGAAGCGGAGGATGCCGTAGATCCCCATCTTGATCATGATCCCCGACATCAATGCGGAAACATGGCTGGGGGCGGCCGGATGGGCCTGCGGAAGCCAGGTGTGAAGCGGCACCACGCCGGCTTTCGAGCCGAAGCCGACCAGGGCCAACAGGAAGATGGCCAGTTTGACCCCGGCGGAAAGGTTTTCAGCGCCTGTCAGGTCGAAGGTCCCGGTTTGCGCGAAGAGGACGCCGAAAGCGGTGAACAAAAACAGCGCACCCGCCTGGGTGAAGATGAAATAGATATAGCCCGCCCGGCGGTTCTCCAACTGCTCATAGTCGTAAAAGACCAAAAAACCGGAGGAGATCGACATCAGCTCCCAGGCCAGGGCCAGACTGATCAGGTTGTCGGCGCAGACCACAAGCGCCATGGAGATGATGAGGACGGCCAGCAGCAGATAACTGAAGACGCTCCGTGTCGTTTTGCTGGGATCGTCGAGGTAATGGTAGCTGTAGAGGGCCGCCAGAAAGGAGACGGCGAAGATACAGAGCAGGAAGAAGGCAGAGAGAATGTCGACCCGGAAGGAGAGCCGCAGCGCCCCCAACCAGTCGCAGGCCCAGGTTGCTGCCTGTGGCGCAGAAAGGGCCACGATAGCTCCCCACAGCCCAAGCAGACTGCCGGCCCCGATGCCGAAAACAGCCGGGACTTTGGCTGCGACCAGGCGGGGCCAAAAAAAGAGGGGGAGCACCCCCCCGGTGGCGATCAGAAGCAAACCGACGACAATCAACATGGTGTGTAATTCAAATCCCCTTTTTTTCAGGGGCTGTGAAGCCTTTCTCTCCGGTGAGGCGCCTAGGTTATGGCGGATTATTGCAAGGCTGTTTATCAGGAAGGTGTTCCTTTAAGAAAAGGAAACTATACGCTACTTTTATATTCTGTCAATGGGATTTATTTATACAAAACAAGGGATTGGTACAGTCTTTCGACCTCTCGGAACAAGGAGGGGAGGCAGAACATCGAGGAGTTATGACGTCCGGGAGACAAACTTCCGACCTTTGCCCAAGGGCTGCCGAGAGTGATATTCTCGCCATCGGCGAACGGGCTGTTGAAGAACAAGAATATGGCCTCCTAGGTGCGGCGTGAGGATTTTGAAAAGCGCAGAAATAAATAAAAACTGAAGTTTAGAGTTTCGTGATCTTTGAAAATTTGTCGAAGCGATAAAAAAAGCGGTTGACATGGCGGCCAAATTTTGTGGCCGCGCCTTCAAAGCTATTCGTTTTTAAAGGGCTTTGAAGGCGCGGCCTCTAGAGGAAAGTTCACTCTTTCTTCTGGAGGCCGCTATGGAAACCAAGGGATACCGCCATATCCCCCAGTCCCTGTTCGACGC